>NZ_BAAHWV010000002.1:0-196139 GCF_054601255.1 Viscerimonas tarda
ATTGCCAATCAGCAATGAAACGATGACAAAAACAATGCTGCTAACCACAAGACACAAGTCTATCGCCACACTTTTTGATGAAAATTTTTGGAAATCTTTTTAGGGTGTCGCATTGTCAAAGTCAGGAAAAATAGTAGATTTTGAATAATAGATTATTTCTATGAAAAATTTAATAAAAATTATTGCATATTGTCAAAAACATTCTTCCCTTTGTAACAAGACCCTGTAGTTTGAAGAATAAAACACTAAGCGCTAAGCCGTAAGATTGTGGGTTCGAATCCCTCCAGGGTCTTGTCTTTTCAAGGTTCTTAAATTAAGATACTATTACCCACAGGTATATGACATCGCTTTACCAATTAATGACTTTGGCAACACATGCGGGTAATTCATATCCATCCATTTCTCAAAATCCTTCAGTATTGGACAGGCTCTTTTTTTACGCAACTCTTCTATTTGTTCTCTACTGAGATTCTCTTCGCTGATTTGCCGTTCATTTCTTATGTCTTTCCCATAAGCCGGAAATAAAAGAAAAATCCATTTATTATACTGTATTTAAGCAACTTATCCTGCATCTGTCCCGCCTTGTCTGCATCGGCGGTTTTTTGTGATAAACCCTGGTAGGGCGCAAGCAATAATCGTACTCAAAAGGCTTACGCCCTTTCAGGGCTTAACTAGCCGATTCATAGCTACATAGGGCGTTGCCCTATGCTAGCGCTTAAAGGCTTTCAGCCTTAACCTGCAGTTGTGCAACAAGCACTACAAGCCTGCGCCAGCGAAGATTTAAAACTCTGTTGTCATTGCATTAACCCAACTTTTCCCTCAAAAACCGACCGGTATAAGATTCTTTTACCTTTACAATCTCTTCGGGAGCGCCTGTTGCTACTATATTTCCTCCTTTTGTTCCTCCTTCGGGGCCGATGTCTATCACATGGTCGGCACATTTGATTACATCCATATTGTGCTCGATAATCACGATGGTATGTCCCCTGTCTATCAGCGAATTGAATGCTTTCAGGAGTGTTTTGATGTCGTGGAAATGCAATCCTGTTGTTGGTTCGTCGAAGATGAACAGGGTAGGGTCGGTTTTTTCTTCTCCCAGATAGAAGGCCAGTTTCACCCGTTGGCTCTCTCCGCCCGAAAGAGAGGACGATGATTGCCCAAGTTTGATATAGCCCAGCCCGACATCCTGCAATGGGTTCAGGCGTTTTACGATTTTCTTTTCGGTGTTTCCTTTCCCCTGACCAAAAAACTCAATGGCTTCGTTGATGGTCATATCAAGGACGGCATGAATATTTTTCCCCCGGTATTCCACATCAAGGATTTCCTGCTTGAAGCGTTTTCCCTTACACACATCGCACTCCATGATGATGTCTGCCATAAATTGCATCTCTACGGTAATGGTTCCTTCGCCTTTACATTCTTCGCAACGTCCGCCCTCGACATTGAACGAGAAAAAAGCCGGCGAAAAGCGCATTTGCTTGGCTAAGGTCTGCTCCGAGAACAGTTTGCGAATTTCGTCGTAGGCCTTGATATAAGTTACCGGATTCGACCGGGAAGAACGTCCGATGGGATTCTGATCGACCAGTTCGACATGCTTGATCAGGTTGAGATCGCCCGAAAGCCCATTAAACTGAACAATTTGCTCGCTGCTGCCATTGTTGTGCCGTTGAAGCGCATTGTAAAAAACTTCGTTAACCAACGACGACTTGCCCGAACCGCTGACCCCTGTTACAACAGTCATCGCATTCAACGGGAACTTAACGTCAATGTTTTTCAGGTTGTTTTGCCTTGCTCCCAGCACTTCTATGTAGTTGTTCCATTTGCGCCTGACTGGGGGGACTTCAATTGTCTCCTCGCCATTCAGGTAGCGAACCGTGTAACTGCCGGTGCCTTTTTCCAATCCTTGCAGGTTGCCCTGATAGATGATTTCCCCGCCCAAACGTCCGGCATCGGGGCCGATGTCGATAATGTAATCGGCAGCGCGGATAATTTCCTCATCGTGTTCAACCACCACTACAGTATTTCCTATCTGCTGTAAGTCGCGCAACACCTTTATGAGCAGGCCGGTATCGCGCGAGTGAAGCCCGATACTGGGCTCGTCGAGGATATACAACGAACCCACCAGACTGCTGCCGAGTGATGTCGCCAGGTTAATCCGCTGGCTTTCGCCACCCGATAAAGAGTTCGACAAGCGGTTGAGGGTTAAATACCCAAGGCCTACATTAATGAGGAAGCGGATGCGGTTATTTATTTCTGTCAATAAGCGTTTGCCCACGGCGCTGTCGGTCTCGTCCAACTGCAGGTTGTCGAAAAATTCTTTTAGGGTGGTTACGGGCATCACTACCAAGTCGGCAACGGATTTCCCGCCAATTTTCACATACAAGGCTTCGGGCTTCAGACGGGCTCCCTTGCATACGGGGCAAGCCGTTTTTCCCCTGTATCGCGCCAGCATAACACGGTATTGTATTTTATACTGGTTTTCTTCCAGCATGGCAAAAAAGGCATCTATCCCCTGTATTCCGGGCGCTCCGTGCCACAGCAAATCCTTTTCCTTTTCCGATAGCTCAAAATAAGGCCGGTGGACAGGAAAATCGAATACGGAAGCGGCGTGGATAAATTCGTTTTTCCATTCGCTCATTTTCTCCCCTTTCCAGCACACAACGGCTTCTTCATACACCGATAAACTTTTGTTGGGGACAACCAAGTCCTCGTCTATTCCGATAACACGCCCGAAGCCTTCGCAACGGGGACAGGCCCCAACAGGGCTGTTGAAACTGAACATCAGGTCGGTTGGCTCCTGAAATTTTATCCCGTCGGCTTCAAATTTGCTGGAGAAATTAAAACTTTTGACGCCCTTTTCGGTATAAAAGCGGATGGTACATTCTCCTTCTCCTTCAAAAAGAGCCGTTTCTACCGAGTTTGAAAAGCGGCTGATGGCAACGCGCTCGTTTTCGCTCGTCAACCGGTCGATAACCAGAAGAATTGAATCGGCTTTCAATTTCTCTCCCGATTCCAGAAGTTCGTCTATGCGTTTCATTTCGCCCTTGACTTCAATCCGCGAGAAGCCCTCTTTCAGCAAAATGCCGAGTTGTTCGCTCAGGTTGCGGTTATCCCTCAGTATTACTCGTGTGAGGATGACCAAACGGGCGCCATCGGGATACGACAGCATTTTCAGGACGGCATCGTTCACCTGATGTTTCTTGACCACCTCTCCCGATACGGGAGAAATCGTTTTTCCTATCCGGGCAAACAACAGCCGCAGATATTCGTATATTTCGGTAGATGTGCCCACAGTGGAACGGGGATTGCGTGAGCTGACCTTTTGCTCAATAGCAATGGCCGGAGGAATCCCTTTTATATAATCGGCCTCGGGTTTATTCATTCGTCCCAAAAACTGGCGGGCATAAGACGAAAGGCTTTCCACATACCTGCGCTGCCCCTCGGCATAAAGCGTATCGAACGCCAACGACGATTTTCCCGAGCCCGAAAGACCGGTCATTACTACAAATTTGTTGCGGGGAATCTCTACGTCAATATTCTTCAAGTTATTGACGCGCGCTCCTTTTACTATTATATTTTTTTCTTTCGACATATTCTTTATTGCCATTCTAATGCTAATTGCTTTGTTTTCGTTCTTTCTTTTACTCCGTGATTGTGCAGGGCGAAATTTGTTGTATCGAAGTTACAGACAAGAGCTTCTACAACCGTTCTCCGGTTCTCAATATTTCCGCCATTGTGATAAAAATGATCTTTGGTAACAATGTTGAACCTGTTCCAATACTTACCAATCATCTCATTTTCGCGCCAATCGTTATGATGCCATGTGGAAAGGATGAATTTCGCCTTTGTTTCGCTCAGCAGATGAAACAGAAGTTCTTCATCCTGTTCCGTCCAGCCGTTATAGTAATCTACGTGCCGGCCATAATAAGGCGGGTCGCAATAGATGATATCGTTTTCGGTTGCCAGCGGAATTATTTCCGCAAACGATTTATTGTGAAAAATCCAGTCGGGTTCGGGTTGCATAATTTGCGAAACGGCTGAAAGTTGGTTTGTTATTTTCGTTATATATGCTTGTGCAAACCGTTCGGGTTTTTTACAAAACGGAATATTCCAGTTCCCCTTGCTCCCAAACCGCATCATGCCGTTGAATCCGGCACGAGATAAAAAAATGAAATCGAATGACGAAAATTCCCCACTATTGAACCGTGAACGCACTTTCAGGTAATGTTCATAACCTTTATTGTCGGCTTCACTAAGTAAATTCCCTTCGTGTTCGAGATATTGCTTCATCAAAGGCGCTGTAATAATCTTATCCTGAACGGCTGTATAAAATTTGATTATATGAGGATTGGTATCGTTTAATATGGCTTTTTTGTATCCGGCATTGAAAGCAACAACACCTGTCCCCAAAAATGGTTCTATCCATCGTCCGCTCATTTTGGGGGCAACATCCATAATCCACGGCACAAGCTTAGTTTTAATGCCCTGACTTTTTATCGGTGGAATAATCACTTTCATATTACTACTTTTTGCTTGCGATTTTATTCCACAATTCGCTTCTTCCTTTAAATTCCAGAAAATCTTTCAGATTTGTGATTCTTATGGACTTTCCGTCTTTAATCATAGTAACGGTTCCAAAATTCATCCAATATTCGTCAAACCATGCTTTACCTAGTTGACTGAAAATTCCATTTTCATTCCTCAAATCTTCCAAACCGAGTGAACAACCAATATTTGCGGTATTCCCCGAACCTTGTTTGTCGCTTGCTATTTTCCATTTTTCGGCAACAAAAAAGTCAAAGTCTTTTATAACAGAGGTGATTGATTTCAGATTCTTTACGGTTGTAATGTCTCGTTCGCCGGTTTTCGTGATGGGTATCTCATGCCCTTCTTGTAATTCTTCAGCCTGATAAATTTCGGTTTGTGAAATCTCATCGCCAATATCGGTTCTTGTGTATATAATACCCAGACAATAATGTCCAAGATATTGGTTGTAAGGAAGTTGAATATTCTTTTTCTTGTTTCGCTCTTTAAAGTAACCGCCATGACTGCCTAGTGTGAAACTCGCAATACCGTTCTTTTTACGGTAGGTTGTTTTCAAATCAACGGCAAATTTTATGGTTTCGTCTTCCTTGTTTACGAATGTGAGGTCGGGGTAATAGTTTTGTTGTTCGGCCAAAACAATATTATACCCAATTGTTTCGGCAAATTGTATGATTTGAGGGAAAATATGGATTTCGAGAATTTTAGATACAATTTTTGTGTCGGATGAAATAGTGTAAATATTTTTATAAACGTCAATAAAGCCTTTTACAGACCAATCGCCGTTTTCAGTTGAAACATATTTCCTCAAATTTTCAGTAAAAGCAACCAATGCTTTTTTGAATTCCGATTTATATTCTTCTTTATTTCTCATACCACAAAGGTAGCGATTTCTTCTCGTTTTCGTTTCCTCGTCCCGACATTCTTTGTTTTTCGTGCGGGCGCTTTGTTATTTTTTCACTTTTTACTTTTCGGTCTTCATTTTTTATTTACCTTTGCCTCGATTTTGGTGATGCAATTCCGTTTCTTCGGAAAAGTATTGAAAAGGGAATCAGGTGTAAATCCTGAACAGACCCGCTGCTGTAAGCTCCGCCAAAAGTCTTTGAGCAATACTCAAACCACTGTTTCGCACGAAATGGGAAGGATGTTTCAAAGATGGAGTAAGTCAGAAGACCTGCCAAAAAGTATAGTTTAAAGCTTTCGAGGAATGAAGCTTGAGACAAACAAGGCAGGTTGACGATTTTTGTAATCCGTATTCCTGTAAGTTTATCCCAATCGTGTTTTCGATAGCTGTTTAATTATCAAATTAAAACGGCTTTTTTATGTTTTTTAACAGTGTATGTTGCGCAGGTACATTGCTCCTGTTGGGCGCTCTCTCTTTTGCTCAGAGTAGGCTGGACAGTATTCAACACCTCAATGATGTAGTGGTAGTGGCCGACCATTACCGCGAAGTTATACCGTCTCAAACCTTGTCGGGGGAAAAGTTGGAAGCCCTTAACAGTTTTTCTGTGGCCGATGCTGTCCGCTATTTTTCCGGCGTGCAAATCAAGGATTATGGTGGTATTGGCGGACTGAAAACAGTGGATATTCGCAGTATGGGAACCAATCACATGGGTGTTTTTTACGATGGCATCCAGTTGGGCAACGCGCAAAACGGGCAAATCGATCTGGGCAAATTCTCCTTGGACAATATCGAAGAAATTTCGCTCTACAATGGTCAGAAGAGCGAAATATTTCAACCGGCTAAAGACTTTGGCTCGGCAGGAACAATTTACTTGCGCACCCGCCGCCCCCGATTCACAGATGGGAAAAATACCAATCTTAAAACCTGTTTTCGCACCGGCTCTTTCGACCTCGTGAATCCTTCCGTGCTGTGGGAGCAGAAATTAGCTAAGGACGCGATTAATTGCGCCCCTGCGACAATATCTCTTAATGCCGAATATATTTATTCTTCCGGCAAATACAATTATCGCTACACAAAACACAATGCCGATGGAAGTATTGCCAATGATACAACGGCTGTCCGGCAAAACGGCGATATTCGTTCCCTGCGCTTGGAGGGTGGTTTGAATGGCTTTCTCGAACAAGGCAAATGGCACGCCAAAGCTTACTTCTACGATTCGGAGAAAGGATTACCCGGGGCGATTGTCAACAATGTGTGGAAAAATTCGCAACGGCAATGGGACAGGAATTTCTTCGTACAAGGGTCGGTAGAGATGCACTCTATGGCCGCTTTACAAACACAAATCAATCTTAAGTATGCCAGCGATTGGATGCGCTACCTCAATCCCGATACCACGTTGATGTATCTTGACAATCGATTTCGTCAGCAGGAGATTTATGCCTCCGTAGCCAATAAATATACGATTCGACCTGATTGGGATGTTGATCTGTCTGCCGATTATCAATTCAACACATTGGGCGCCAATTATCCCAGGCGGAATACTGCGCTTGTTGCGCTGGCTACGGCTTTTGAGTGGAAACGATTGAAGGCGCAAGCGAGCTTGTTGGGAACGTTTGTGGATGAAAATAATTTCGCACCCGACAAGCAGGAATATACACCGGCTGTTTTTCTGTCGTATCAACCATTCACACATCATCGGTTTAATTTGCGGGCATTCTACAAAAGAATCTTCCGGATGCCAACATTCAACGACTTGTATTACACCGATATAGGTAATATCTATCTGCGTCCCGAATACACCACGCAATACAACTGGGGATTTCAATACAATTTGTCCTTACAAATCGCGTCTATCCAATTCTCTGCCGATGCCTATTACAACGAAGTGAAGGACAAGATTATCGCCGTTCCGAAAGGCAGCGGGCAGTACCGTTGGATGATGATGAACATCGGCTACGTGGAGATTCGCGGCATAGATGTTTCGGGGCGAATAAGCGGGCAAATCCGTGATATTCGCTGGAATATAGGTTTGAATTATACCTGCCAGAAAGCCCAGGATTTTAGCGACCCTGCCGATTCGGTTAGTTATGGCGGACAAATCTCTTACATCCCCTGGCACAGTGGCTCTTTGGTTTTGAATGGAGGTTTCAAATCCTGGGATCTGAATTACAGTTTTATTTATGTGGGTGAAAGGTATCATGTTTCGGCAAACATTCGCGAAAACTACGAACAACCGTGGTACACACACGATTTAACGATTGGGAAGACATTTCACCCCCACCCAGCGGGAGGAGCTTTCCCCCTTTTGAGGGGATTGAGGATGGTAAAAATATCGGCAGAGGTCAATAATATGTTCAACCAGCAATACGATGTGGCGCTGAATTATCCTATGCCGGGGCGCAATTATAAACTGATTTTAAAAATAGAAATATGAGGAAGTTAGTGTATCAGCGAGTTGGGAATAATCCGATTAACGTAAACAACATCTCCACAAATTACGTAAATGATAGTCATCTTTTTATAGATGATATGGCGGACATTTCGCCCAAACTGAGCTTGTACATAAGAGTTAATGCCAATAGAACCAGCATGCAAAGACAGTTTTTGAATTGCACTAATCAACCCGTCATAGTAACGACGGGCGGTATATGGTTCTTGGAGTTCGTTGTGAATATAATCAACAATTTCGTCAATGTCTGCCATAGCCTCATTGGAAATAACGATGAAATATTGGTTCATAACGTTCTAAAATCAACGCCATATATTTCAGAAAGTTTATCTAACAATTTTTCTGAAAACTCATCCAAAGTGTGTCCAATGGGTTTACCATGCTCGTCGCGCGGGATTTTAAATTCATGCACGGCATTTGCTTGTGCAACTCCATACGCAGCAACCGGCTCTTGGAGCGTATTCTGTTCTTCTTCGGGGATTTCTTTATATGCTTTCATCCGGGCAGTATTTTAAATACCAATGGTAAAAATAGTAAATTATTATAGTATGAGAAAATTTATCGGATTATTTTTTGCGCTTCTGTCTCTGTCGGCCTGTCGAGAGGACATTGAAGTTTTCACCCCCGAAATCGTCCCTGTTGCTACTCCCGAATACACGTCTATTCAGGGCTTTTATTTGCTGAATGAAGGCAATATGGGCAGCAATAAATCGACTTTGGATTATTACGATTACGAAACGGGCGAGTACCGCCGGAATATTTTTGGGTCGGCCAATCCTGCTGTTGTTAAGGAGCTTGGCGATGTGGGCAACGATATTAAAATCTATGGCAACAAGCTCTATGCGGTTGTCAATTGCTCCAACAAAGTGGAAGTGATGGATAAATATACGGCTAAACGCTTGGGGCAGATAGACATCCCTAACTGTCGGTACATCTGTTTCCACGAAGGATACGCGTATGTTAGCTCGTATGCAGGGCCGGTACAACTCAATCCTGACTACGAACAACGAGGTTTTGTCGCCAAAGTTGATACTGCTACTTTTCAGGTAATCGACCGTTGCCTTGTTGGTTTTCAGCCCGATGAACTGGAGATTGTCGGCAATAAAATATATGTGGCAAATTCGGGTGGGTACATGTTCCCGAATTACGAAAATACGTTGTCGGTGATTGATATTCATTCGTTTACCGAAATCAAACGGATTAAGGTCGCCCGAAACTTGCATCGGCTGCGTGCCGACCGGCACGGCGCTCTCTGGGTAAGTTCGCGCGGCGATTATTACGACCAACCCTCCCGCCTATATTATATTGATCTGGCATCCCTAGAGGCGGGACATGCCTCGTCTCTACACCTGGATTCCCTGAATATTGCTGTTTCCAATTTCCATCTGGATGGCGATTCGCTCTACCTGTACAGCACGGAGTGGAGTTACATCTCCATGTCGAATGAGCTTACATACGGCATTGTGGATGTTGCCAAAAAGCGGATAGTTACCAGAAACTTCATCACCGATGGCACGGAACAGAAAATCAAGATTCCGTATGGAATTACGATAAATCCCATTACCAAAGATATTTACGTTACGGATGCGAAGAACTATGTTTCACCCGGAACGCTTTATTGCTTCGACAAAGAGGGTAAACAGAAGTGGAATGTACGGACAGGCGATATTCCGGCGCATTTCGTTTTTCTCGGCGAACTGAAAACGCCGGAGCCATGATTTACAAAGTTAAAAGATTTACACGATTAAAATATAAGAATATGAAGCACAGATTACTTTTAGCGATGTTGCTCGCAAGTGGCATTGCACAAGCGGCATCGCCCTACATCCACAAGGTGTACGATTTTATGCCTGCTCCCGGGCAGTTCATCAACGAATTGCCCGAATACGAACCCGGCGATACCAAACAGGACATGATTCGAAAAGTAGAAGAGTGTTTGGTTGGCGAGGAGAAAATTCTGGTCTCACTGGGTGGCTATGGCGGGTATGTTGTGTTTGGGTTCGACCATTTAGTAGAAAATAAGCCCGGCAAATACGATTTTAAAATCTGGAGCAACGCTTTCTATGCCCATGCCAACCCGAACCTGGATGCCCCGAAAGAGGGTGGCAGTTGTGAGCCGGGGATTGTGATGGTTGCCTGCGATGCCAATGACAACGGACTTCCAGACGATGAGTGGTATGAACTGGCAGGCAGCGAATACCGCAAGCCGGAAACCATCCATCACTACGCAATCACCTACTACAAACCGGATGAAAACAAGCTGCAAACGCCTGACAATGACTATCCTTTTCTGAATGATACGACTTATGTGAAGTGGACGAGTAATCAGGGCGATTATGGCTATGTGTCGCGCAATACGTTCTATTCCCAGCCCTACTATCCGCAATGGATAACGGATGAAACAATTGTTTTTGAAGGGACTAAATTAGCCGATAATTATGTGGATGAGAGCGATGAGGGCAGTTATTACGTGCAATATGCCTGCGATTGGGGATATGCCGATAATCATCCGAACACCGACAACCGCTCCGGTTTCAGCATCGAATGGGCGGTTGATAAAGACGGGAATAGAGTCCGGCTTCCCGGCATTCATTTCGTGAAAGTTTATACCGGTGTCAATCAATACTGCGGTTGGTTGGGCGAAACTTCTACCGAAATCATGGGCGCCGAGGATTTGCATCTGACCGGAAAGGATGAAGAGGTAGCAGCTGGTTATCCGATAGACTACGCCAAAGGCGTTTTTCTGCTGAACGAAGACTGGTTTGGGCATACCAACAGCTCGTTGAATTTCTTGACCGAAGAGGGCGACATGGCCTATCGTGTTTATACAAAAGAAAACCCCGGCGAAGCTTTTGGCTGCACCGCTCAGTATGCGACTGTTTACGGCGGTAAATTGTATGTTGTTTCCAAGCAGGAAGCCGACTTGGGCGATATGGATTATATCCCCGGAGGCCGGTTGGTTATTGCCGATGCCAAAACCCTGAAAAAGATAAAGGGGCTTGACCGGATTGGGGGATATGACGGACGCGCCTTCCTTGGCGTAGATGAAAATACGGCCTATATAAGTACCACCAATGGAATTTTCAGGTTCGATTTGCAAAGGCTTGAGCTGAAAGAGCGAATTGCAGGGACGGAGGGTTCTCTTAATCTGTATTCCGCACAAACCGGCATCATGCTTCGGGCGGGGGATTATGTATTTGCCTGCAAACAAAACGAAGGCATACTGGTCATTGATGCCCATACACATACGCTTTATCAAACGATTCCCGATAAGAATATCTCTACACTGACGCAGAGCAAAGACGGGCAGATTTGGGCGGCTGTTGGTACGGCTTTCCTCAAAATCAATCCCTTTACATTGCAAACCGAGCGGATAGATTTTCCTCAGGGAGTATCTCTCATCGCGTCTTGGCCTGCATGGAATGCCGGAAGTTTATGCGCAAGCCTTCAGGAAAATGTCCTGTATTTCACCAATCAGGGGAACTTTGGATTTGATGGCGAACTGGTCAGGAAATACGACATTGATAAACAGGAATTTAACACGGCGTTCTTCACTTTACCCGCTCAGGTTGATGAGGACGGGAAAAGATTGAAATACCGGCAAACATTCTATGGCGCCGGATTGAGGGTTGACCCGCTTAGCAATCGACTGATTATCACCACAACGGAAACCGGAGCCGATTCGCATTATCAAAACAACTGGATCCATTTGGTGGACGGAATGACGGGCGAATTGGTAAAAACAATCGAATTGAGCAAATACTACTGGTTTCCGGCCATGCCTTTCTTTCCCGACAATTATTCACCCGAGATTACAGGCCTGAATAACGCCGTTGATTTGGACGGGAACGAATCTCAATCCATTTATTTAGGCGATAAGGTAAGGGATGCCGATAATCTGGATGCGGCCATCATCAAATCCGTCATTTCCAACTCGAATCCCGAATTGCTGATGGCCTCCATTCGTCAGGATAGCTTGCTCCTGATTCCGGCTGTCAACAAATCGGGCAAGGCCGAAATTGTATTGAGATGCAATTCCAACGGACTATTGACCGAAAAAGTGATAACCGTACATGTTGGAGCAGCATTGGGTATTCAGGAAGAGCAATCGGCTGTTGGTGTTTATCCCAATCCGGTAACGACCTTGCTAACAGTTGCCGCTTCGGTAGGAGAGCCGATTTCATTAACCGACATGCGAGGCTACGTCTTGTACAAAGCCGTTGCAACAGCCGAAGAAACAACAATTTATACAGGAAACCTGAGCAACGGAATATACATTCTGAAAGTAGGAAGCAAATCATTTAAAATCAATAAACATTAATAACCAGCCCCTGAATCCCCCGTAGGGGGACTTTCAAAGCCTCCCCTACGGGGAGGTTGGAGGGGCTTTGGGCTTTAAAATCAAACCAAAAAATGAAGAAGTTTTTATTTTTACTACTGTTATTTACAGTATCCTTTTCGGGCAGTATAGTTGCCCAAAAAGCACAACCTGTGGAACGGAATTTCTCGTTCAACAATTTTGTATCGAAAAAAGATTTTACCGCTACTAATCCGGTAAAAAAAGCAAAACCCATTTTACGCTTGGCGACAGGAGAGCCTAAGGGACATGTTGTTTTCTGCGTTGAACGCTTTACAATTGGGCAGGGGTATTTTGTAGCGCCTGTTATCGTCCCTTTCTACGAAGGCGAATCAGCTGTTGCCGTATTGCTCAATGTGGTTGGGGCTGATAATATTGATGCATGGAATAAAGACGATACGGGCAGTCCGAGCTTCTACCTTTCGGCAATAAAGAGCGCCGATACGGGCGAACTGAATATTCCGCAGTATATATTCGATGACTGTGGTTTGGAGGAGGATTGGCTTGAATCGAATGACGACGACTGGTTGGGCGAATTCGATTACACCTTTATGTCGGGATGGATGTATTTTGTAAACAATCGGGCTGTAAGTTACGGCATGGGAGCTTACGAGGTTCAGGATGGAGACGTTATCCGTGTTCAGTTTACCTTGTATGGATATGGAACCGATTTGGGCTCCGATTTTATGGGGAGTGGAGCGCCCACGGTTGCCAACAAAGATGAACTGACCAGAACTGTCGCCCAGATTAATTCGGCGGAAAACAAGGCGGAATTAGTCGCCGCACCCAGCATTAAAGTGGCCTACGATGCGGCCTACACCGTATTGCAAGACATGACAAGCACGCAGGAATCAACAGATGCAACAAATGCAAGACTTGAGGCGGCAGTAGAAGCTTTCAAAAATCCAGCGCTTGGCGTTAACCTGCCCGATTACGACAGCTACTGGCCTTCTTTCCGAAAGGATTTGAGCAATCAAGCTATTGTTGATACCCCTTTGGCTACGGAAGCCGGAAATTTAGTTGAGCGTTGGAAAGTTCAGTTGGCGACAGGATTTACGCAAGCCACCGGTAGCCCCATTCTTGTAAACGGAAACTTATACCTTGCCTCCGCATCCAAAATCAGAATCATCGACCCTGTGGATGGCCGTATTCTGAAAGAGGGTACTCTGGCGGCAAACACCGGCTACTTCTCCACCATTGCCTACGGTGATGGAATGATTTTTGTGCCTTTGAGTAGCGGAATTATTCAGGCTTTCAATGCCGAAACCCTCGAATCGCTTTGGCAAACCGCCACAATATCGGGGCAACAACCTTTGTGTCAGGTAACTTACAAGGATGGTTATCTCTATGCCGGAACCTCAAACGGAGCGACAGGCGCCGGTTCAACCGGTTATTTTTTCTGTTTGGACGCAAGAGACGAAGACCCGGGTCAAACCAATGAAATCAAGGCGAAGAAGTGGCAATCGCCGGATGAGAGAGGCTTTTATTGGGCGGGTGCGACCATTGTAGGCAATGCCCTTGTCTTTGCCGGAGACAGCGGTATTCTTCACTCCTGCAACCGCTTAACCGGTGATGAAATAGATTCTTATGACATACGGGATGATGAAACGGACAAAACCGGAAATAAAACCATCCGCGGCTCTATTTCTTATGACGCGGCATCGGGCGTTGTTTATTTTACGGGAAAAGAAAGCCAAAAAGCCTATAAAGTTCCGGTAAATGCCGACGGCAGTTTCAACAAAGCCGCTATTCGGACTACCAGCCTGGCCGGTCAGGCAACTATCGCTCCTCTTGTTTACAACAACCGCTTGTATGTAACATCGGGAACAATGACCAGCAGCGGCGGATTGGATGTTATTGACGCCACCACCATGCAACTGATATACCATGCCAATATAGGAGGTATTTCTCAGGCATTCCCGTTGATGACAACCGCATACGCCAATGCTGCCAATAACAACACGGTATATGTTTATGTTACGCTCAATGCCAACAACGGAAACATTGTCTGTATCAGGGACTTTGAAGGGAATACCAGTCCGGTTATTCAGTTTAGCTATACACCCTCAACCAAGAATTATTGTTTAGCCAGCTTGATTTCGGACGAAGCCGGGAGCATTTATTACCGGAACGATTCGGGATACTTCTTCGCATTCAATTCAGTCCCCACCACCACCGGATTGGATGAACAGAAGTCGCCGGTATCCGTCTATCCCAATCCATTTGCCGATTACATGGTGATTCATGCAGCAACAGCGGGCAATGCGGTTATTTACGATTTATCGGGCAAAGCGGTATTAAATACATCGCTGGAAGCCGGTAGCAACCGCATCAATACATCGGCTTTGGCCAAAGGTATGTATTTAGTGAAATCTGGCGCGGAAACTGTGAAGATTGTGAAGTAAAAGATGTAGGGGCGGGTATATTCTTCATAATCAAGGAGCTGTCTCAAAAGTATTTTTGAACGCGAATTACGCAGATTACGCCAATTATCGCAATTTATTTATTCTTGAAATTCAATTAGATAAGAAAATGATATAGTGGCTTATTTGCGTAAATTTGTATAATTCGCGTAATTCGCGTTCTTTTGAGACAGCCCCCTACGCTCATAATCTATACTACCGGCCACCCGTGAACGGCAAAATCAATGATTTGCGACAAGGAATATTTGTAGCTTTCGCCCAGCATCGAATGATATTCTTTGGCGAAATTGTCGTAGGTGCTTTTGGCCAGGCCTTTTTTACCGGCGCTGTATAAAATAAGGCATTTGATTCCCAGGGCTTCCTCGTTCAACGAATCGTACAGGAATATGGTGTCGGTTATTAACAGCCTTAAATCATCATCTTTCAATAGCTCTTTTTTAATCAACAAGCTATTGAGTATGTCTATCGCATTGTTCGAATAATTGCCTTTGAACTTATCCAGCCAGTCGGCATGGGTGTAGGGCAATAATGGTCCGTAGGTCAATAGTTCCAGCAATTCGGGGATGAGGTTCTGATTGGCCGGATTTCCTGCTTTTGCTTCCCTGATGTGTTCCAGTACGGTATAATAATCGCAAAAAACATTGTCGCCGAATACAATCTTCCAGAACCCGCCGTTGTTTATCAATTTGATGTCGCCGATGTTTTCCAGCAATATTTTTAGTCGGTTGAGCGACACATTCCGGTTGTTCCGGGCGGCTTTTTCGTCTTTGTCGAACCAGAGCAAACTATCTATTTTCTTGCTGTTTATCCCTTTTTCTTCGTTGTCGCTGTTGAGCAAAATAAGCAATAACAGGCTTTTGAGTATGGGTGTGAAGTTGGGGGTAATGTTCGTTTTGTTTTTATCCACTACATTGAATCCGCCCAACAAACTGATGCACTGATTTGTACGGTCGAAGAAGTGTTCGGTTTCGGAATGAATGGCATCTATTGATACATTTTGGTCGGTTACGATGGGCGATTTTACCACGCTTGCTTTTAGCTTCTTTTTGTTCTTGATAAAATAAACGACAACAAAACCTAAGAGAAGTGAAATACATGCAATTATGGCAATAACAACGGTGGATGTCTTCTGCGAAAAAGGAAGCTGCTGCTTGCTGCTGCTTTGCGAGATAGGCGGAAAGTTGATTTCGTAAAAGAATATATCCGCATTCCCCGAATTGAAATTCCGGCACAGCAAGGCATACAATTTTTCCTGATTGGGCGAATAAAACAGCGTATAGAAAGGAAAATCGGATTCGATGGACTGGCCTAAACTGTTTGAGACTGCCGTAATTTCGGGGCTGGCCATTGATATTTTGTACAAGGTGCCGTTACCGAGGCTGACGAGCACATAAAAACACGAATCCTTCGGATTGAAAATCATGTTTCCGCAGGGCATGTATTGCGTGTCGGTGTGCATTTGCCACAGCTGGGTTGTTTCGTTTGTCTTTAAGTCAACCGAGTAAAGGTCGAAGTACAAATGCGGGTTCAGCTCTTGTTTTCCCGATTCGGAACCCTTGCCGCCGAAAATATACAGTTTATCGCCCACTATGGCCGATGCGGACGAATACCTTGGGGTGATAGAAATCAGCTTGCTGTTTTCCCAGGTGTTGTTGTTTATATGGCCTTTTTGCAGTTCGTTTTTATACAGGTAGAATCCGTAGCCGCCGAAAGTAACTACCGAAGTATCGGCTTCGTAAAACGAGGTGGTGTGGTGCCAATAACGCGGTTCCTGCACGGCAGGAGTTGTTTTGCTCCACGACGAGGTTTTGAACGAGAACCGCGAGATGGTTTTTTCTTCGAGGTTGTACGAAATCAACTCATCTTTTAATGGGTTGTAAACTAGCTGATTGGTGCTGTTTCCCGCAGGGTATCCGCTCAGCACATTAATTATAGTGTCTTGTTTGCGCGTGGCGTTGAAGCAGATAACCGACTTTTCATCGGGTACAATATACAGTATGTCCTTTTGGGGATTGTAGGCATATTGGGGGTTGTTGCTGGTCTTAAATTCCCGCGAATAAATTTTTGTCCATTCGATATGGCTGTCGATAATCCACTGCGGATTTTTTGCCAGAGCCGGAACACCGTTCACCAAATCGAAACACTCGTCGTTGTAGTGTTTATTTAAAGCCCAATGACGAATCAGCTGGTTTTTACTGAATACCTTGACGTCCTTCAGGTTCATGGGTGGGACTTCAAAATAGGCAAATCCTTCAAAGGGACAGGTTCCGAACGACACCATAATATCTTTCCATCCTTCCAGTCTTATTGCGTAGGCTTTTTGCACGTTCTGATAACTGAGGTACAGGGAATCTTTATTTTGCACGATTCTGATACTCACCGGAAACCATTCGTCGTACTCTACTTTGTCGGATATGGGATTGAGGCTTTCGTTGACCACCAGGCTGGGGTAGCGATTGTCTTTTTCGTCGGCGCTGAAGCTAAGGGTGATGTGTTCTTTGGTGTTGCTTATGATGCGTACAATGGTGCCGAACACGATTTCCTTTCTTAGCTGCATGTCGAAAGAAAGTGTTATCTCGCCGTTGATATTCAGGGGTTTATTGTCGTTGAGGACAAGAGACGTGCGATCTCTTCCCATTTTTGAATAAGATTTAAAATAAAGCCCCGCGCTAGAGTTCTCTGCTAATAGAACGACAGGGATTATAGAAAATAATATCAATAGTGCTCTTTTCATTACTTTGGATAGATTCTCCCTTTTGGTTTAGGATGTGCAAATATAATAATAATTTACTTTATAATAAGTAGTATTATGGTTAATAATACATCGAATTTTGTTTCGCGGTATAGAATTACACGCTAATTTCGTACAAAGAAAAAGCAAATTCGAGAATAAAAGAGTTAAATAGCATTAAATTAATAAGTGTATATTTTGACAATTAATAAAAGCTGCCCACCCAAGAGCCGGCTTGTTCTTCCAATCGCAAACTTTGACTTTTCCATCCCCCCTTTTCCTTAAAAAACGCCTGAAATTTCGTATTAAAAGCAATTTAATAAAAAATTAATACGCAAGTAATAATTTATCATTCTAAAATTTAATAGAAACATGTTTTCTTTGTGGACGTAATTAATTCTTGTTTTTCGTTTGTAGAATTTAATATCCTGATAAATTTATCGTGAAAAACTTATAATTCAACAAAGATACTAAAAAAGGAACACATTTTTAAATTTAAAAATAGCGTGCGTATGAAGAAAATTACAAAATCGAACCTGACATTGCGTCTGTCGCGTGTTGTTACAGACTTGTATGCCTCCCATTATGGCAATTCCCCAGCAGGATGCGCCGGTAATGGCGGGTTGACTAAAGAAAAAGAATTTTATTTATAATTATAAACAATCCTATGAAAATACCATTAAAAATGCAAAAAAGGAAATCTTTAGGGTTTAGCCGCCGACTGATGTGGCTATTTGCTATGGTTATGTGTGTTCAGTTGCTTTGTGCCCAAGCGCCACAAAGGGTTACAGGAACAGTGTATGACCAGGCAGGGGAAACTCTTCCGGGAGCGAGTGTTACAATTGTTGGTGCGTCCACGGGGACAGTAACCGACTTGGATGGTAAGTTTACCGTTCAGGCGCCGCCGAATGCCGCCTTGAAAATTACGTTTACGGGCTATTTGCCTCAAACCGTAAATCTGGGCAATAAAACAAACGTAACAGTTACGCTGAAAGAAGACACAAAACTTTTGGAAGAAGTGGTTGTAACAGCTTTGGGTATCTCCCGCGAAGCGAAATCACTGTCTTATGCGCAGCAGTCTATTAATACCGAATCGATGGCGGATGTACGTGCCTCCAACATGATGGATATGTTGTCGGGGAAAGCAGCCGGTATGCAGATTATACCCGGTGGCGGCCCTTTGGCTTCTACACGTATCGTTATCCGCGGTAATAACTCAATATCGGGGTATAATCAACCCTTGGTTGTTATTGATGGTATTCCGATTGTCAATGACCCGGGTATGAGCGGTGAAGGCGATGATTATGACTACGGTAATGCTGCCAACCGCATCAACCCCGATGAAATTGAAAACATCGAAGTATTGAAGGGGGCCAATGCTTCCGCTCTTTACGGTTCGGAAGCTGCCAATGGGGTGTTGCTTATCACAACTAAAAAGGCCAGCCGTAAATCGGGTATGGGCATTAGCTACAACTACAACATGATGTTTGGTACATTGTACAATTATCCTACCTACCAGAATATTTACGGCGCCGGTCAGAACGGACGTTTTGAGCGTGATAACAACGGTAAGAATATTTATGGTATGACGCCATCCAACGGATGGTCGTACAACCCCGATCTGCCTTACGGTATCTGGATGCCGGCGGCAGCCGGACAAGACCAGCGCTCATATGGTTTGCCGATGTTGGGTTTCGATTATATCGGTCGTAACGGCGAAATGAGGCCATACAGCCCTCATCCCAACAATGTGAGGGATATGTTCAAAACATCGACTGCCGTCACCAACAGTATATCGATGGACAAGGTGTCGGATTTGGCTTCTTTGCGTTTTTCTTATACCAACATCCATGCCGGCGATATTTTGGATAACCTGAATAAGTTGGACAGGCACAACTTCAATTTGCGCTCCACAGCCAAACTGACCGACTTTTTGGATGTTGACGCCAATATCCGTTACATGTACGAAAATGTGAATAACCGAAACGGTCGTAATTCTACCGATCGTAACCCGATGTATGCTATTATATTTATGCCGCGTGATGCTTCGAAAGAAGAATTAAACCCCTACAAACGGGCCGACGGTACAAGTTATACTTATACCGGATTCACCAATCCCTACTGGATATTGAACGAAGTAACAAACAACGATGATACCCACCAGTTTATGGGGAACATCCGCTTCAATATCAAGTTGCCGTACAATATTACCGCTCGTTTGACGGTAGCTACCGACGAAAATTCTAAACAAGGATGGACCTTTGTGAACATGAATTCGGGTTGGGACTTGGACGGAAATTACAACCGTTTTTCCGAAACCCGGAAAAACAACAACGGCGAAGCCTTGTTGTCGTGGAATCACCATTTTACCAAGAAACTGAGTTTAAGCGCCAACGCAGGTGCAACCATAACTCATCATCGGACTGACAGAATTCAATCGAGTATTGCAATTCTTAAATTCCCTGATATGAAATCTTTGGACAATGCGGACGGACTGAAAATTACAAGCGAAAGCGATTCGAAAAGACAACTGCAATCCATTTTCGCATTGGCGGCTTTCGGCTACGACGATTGGTTGTATTTTGACTTAACCGGACGTAATGAATGGAATAGTACCTTGCCGAAGCAAAACCTTTCGTACCTTTACTATTCGGTGGGTACGAGCATTATACTTTCCGATGCATTTAAACTGGACAAAGAGATTCTCTCTTACGCCAAGCTCCGTGCTTCGTATGCCCAAGTGGGTGGTGGTACCAGTTCCGATATGTTGTTTCAGGGATATAGCGGTTCTTTGAATCCCTACCAGGGTAATACCTACTTTCTAGGTTCGAATGTCCGTCTTAACCCGCTATTGAAGCCCGAAATAACACGGTCGTCGGAACTTGGTCTTGATTTGCGTTTTCTCGACAATCGCGTGTCGGTGGATATGACTTATTACACCAAGCAGACTACTGACCTGATTACACAGGCTGATGCGCCTTTGGCCAGCGGATTTGAAAGAGAAGTGATTAATGCCGGAAAAATAAAGAACTATGGATACGAAGTCAGCCTTAGCGCTACGCCGATAAAAAACAATACCATTTCGTGGACAACTACCATAAACTGGTCGAAGAATGTGTCGAAGGTTGTTGAATTGTCGGAAGGCGTGGATCGTTTTCAGATGGGAAGCGGTCAGAACATCGGTTCCTACCTCGAAGTGGGCAAACCTTTCGGTGTATTTTATGGTAACGACTACAGGCGTGATGCACAAGGACGTATTAAATTGGCCTTGGACGGAAAACCAACTTTCGATCCCAACCAATACTTGGGAACCATTGAACCCAACTACTTTGGCGGATGGAAAAATACCGTACGCGTAGGAGCATTTGACTTTGGTTCCATGATCGACTTCCAGCACGGAGGCCACGTATGGTCGTTTACTGCATGGCAGGGAGCGCGCGATGGACAGAATGTGCAATCTCTGGCCGGACGTCTCGAGTACTTATGGTCGGACTTGGTGTTGCGTGAAAGCGGAACCGAACGTCAAGGCTTCCTCGAAGCTCAATATACAGTACAGGCAAATACCAACAATTACGAAAACCATGTGCTTTATCCCGACTGGCAACGGCCTAAGGGTGTGCAGATAGGAAATGCGGTATATGACGAAAGCGTACCCTACTGGGGCGATCAGGTGGACGAATACGGCAACCCGATTAGTATCAGCGCTACAACTTGGACAAGCCCGATGAACCACTGGGTGCACACCAACGCATCGAGCGCCAGACGTTCGATATACGATGCTTCTTACGTCAAATTACGCGAGTTGAGCCTCGGATACAATCTCCCGAACAAATTCCTGCGAAATACGCCTATCAGGTCAGTCCGTATTTCGGCCGTTGGACGTAATTTAGCTATCATTCATTCAAATTTGCCTAGGGGTATTGACCCGCAAGCAACATCCTCTGTTGGTAACAACCAGGGTTTTGAAAAAGGCTTCAGTTTGCCGCAGGCTAATTATGGATTCGATATTAAACTTTCATTCTAAAACGATATTTGAGATATGAAAAAACTAGCATATATATTAATAACGTTCCTCTTACTTGTAGGAATTAATGGGTGTACGGACGATTTCTCCGAAATAAATACCAACCCCAACAAGTTATATAACGTGGAACTGGACGACATCTTTGCCGGAACAGTTAAACGGACATTGGACATGTTTGGACAAACAAATTTTGAAAAATGGCTCAATTTCTCACGCTACGATTACCTGTCGTATGCCACGGCAATAGGACAGGACGAAGGAAACGGTATTTTTCAACGTTCTTACGTTCAGATATTGCGCGACCTCGAAGTGCTGGATACACGCTATGCCGGTAAAGAAGAGTACAACAATCGCCGCGCCGTGGTATTAACATGGAAATCGTATATCTACTATATTCTGGCCTCCAATTATGGCCCGATTCCCATGAGCGAAGCCATTGTGCAAGGAAACGAAGTGAAACGCTCGTACAAATACGATAGCGAAAAGCAGATATACGAACAAATTCTGCGTAATCTGGAAGAAGCAGGCGACTTATTTGACGCCAATAGCCGGTTTACAATGGACTTGAAGTTCCCCGATCTGGTATTCGGCAGCGAAGAAGCTACATTTACGCCTCAGATTGTGAAATGGCAGAAATTTACAAACACATTCCGCCTCCACATTGCCATGCATGCACAAAATGTATTGGAACGGGATACTGTTGTAAAACATGCAATGGCAGCCATGGCTAATCCGGCGAAACTAATCGCCTCCAATGCCGAAAATGTGGCTCCAAGATGGGGTACCGACGAAGAAGGCGCCGCCTCTTACTACTGGACACGCTGTTTCAAGAACAAAACAATGGACGAACGAATCAACGAATCGACTTATCCCAAATTGGGCGAGTATTTTAGTCTTTACTTGTTCTCGTACGACGACAAGCGCATCACCAAGTATGCATCATCGATGAACGAATTTAAAACATCCGAACCGAAGTTTATCTATGTCGATACAATCACACGTCCGCACGCCGACTTCTGTAAAAATACAGGAACCGACGAAACCGGTAGATGTACTTTTTATACCAAACACCGCGCCGACGGATTGAATCAGTACCGCCGCGACTCTATTATCGTGGAATATACTATGGATTATGTACCCGGTATCGAAAACGAAGGTATCCCGACTGCCTGGACACGCGTATCTTATGACATCTATAACGGACGCGACCAATTGTTGCCGGCATCAAATCCCGCCGCAAACGAAGCGCAATACCAAACGCATCGTACGGGACAATACTCTCACAACCTGTTGGGACGCAGGAGCCGCTACAACCTCGCCTATATACCCGATGAGTTTGTGAAAGAAAACGCTGCCGTAGTGCTCTTCAACTGGGCCGACGCCCTCTTCTTGCAAGCCGAAGCAACCCTCTACATGGGAGGTTCGGAAGATGTTGCAAAGAAATTCTATGAAGACGGTATCCGCGCTTCGTTCGACCAATACGGATTGTCGGCCGCCGATGCAAATGCCTACATCAATCAGGATGGTATAGCCTGGAGAACAGACCGGACAGATGCTTATGCCGACAGTCGCCTGTTGTACAGAGCCAATATCCAGGGTTCAATCGATCCGCTCGTTCAGATTTACAAACAACACTACATTGCCGACTACTTCAACGGACTTGAAGGCTGGAACCTCGAACGCCGGACACGCGTGATGGATTATCCTCCTTTCTTCCTCAACGGACAATCGTCGAGTGTTCAAGGTTTCAATGTTACTTACAATTATTGGACAGAACGCCTGATATATCCATTGGCAGAAACGACCAAGAATTCGGTTGCTTATTACGAAGGAGTGGAATTGTTGCGCAAAAACAGCCCGTTCAAACGAGACGAACGTTGGGGAGACAATATCTTCACAAGTCTTGCCTTTGCAAAACGTAATCCAAGTTATGACTATGCAGCGCGAACCTATCCTAACTATTTCCTGACCACCAATTGCGAGTATTACCACCATAAATACGGGCCTACTTACGCCGATGTGGTTGCCGCAGCCAGAGTCAGATATGCGCATATTGACCCGCCGCCGTACAGACTGTCGGAAAAGAACGTTTTGACGCTGGCGCTTGCCTACGCATTCCAATCGAAACTTTGCTGGTATTACGACAGGGACATTACGCCTCCCGAAATATTGGCGCCTGCACCTTGATAGTTGATTGCTGAAACATGAAATTTTGAAGAATGAATTTCAATGCATTATATAGTGTAAATAATAAAAATAGAAAAACTTATGAAGATAAATAAATATTTGGTCTATAGTTTGCTTCTCATGGGGGGATTGTTTGTGTCCTGTACCGATGACGAGAATGGCTTGGAAGGTTATCCGCTGAATTACAAAATTCCGGAAGTGGCGGTAACCGAAGATATTCCCGTAGGAGCCTACTTATACGACCCATCAGGTGTAACAAACAACGAAGTGAACTGGACAAGGCTCACCGAACCCTTCAACGATGCTCCGGCATCCGAAGGGGGCGGAAAAATGGGGCCTTACCTAATGCCGACCCAAGGTCGTTACCGCTTTTACACAGCCGACTCAACCACATCGCTTGTTTACGGCAATATGGTGAGATGGGCGAAACAAGCCGGAATCGACTTCTTTATCACGCCTGCGATACGGGAAAATGTAAACGGTCTTTATCCCAACAACCTCAATACGCAGGATACGCTCCTCCTCAGCTTGATTTCGGGTAGGGTGGATACGCTTGCTTATGCCAACAGAGGCGAAATGAAGTATGCGATTAAATTCGATATTAACAACTGGGCTTCTCAGGGTGTAATAACCGGCGGTACAGCTGCTTTGAGCAACAATAACCTCTTGGAAAACGTTCTCAATTATCAATTTACTGCCCGCTACACCCCTAGCGGTTGGCCAACGTACATAAATGGTGCAGGAAATGAAGTTCCGCTGCCTCCGTATCCAAAAGATTCTACATTCATTATTTCTCGCGAAGAACGTTTGTACAATATCTTTAAGAAGTTGTCGGGCTACTTCAAAGATCCTACCTACTACCACACAGCAGATGGTCGTCCGGTGCTGTTCTTATCGCAACCTCAAAAGCTATATACTCAAAAGCAGAAGGAGATATACGATAACATCCGCGATACCGTTAAGCTGTACTCGGGTAAGGACGTCTATATTGTGGCCATCCAAGACCACTGGACTCCATCGGCGCGTTTCACCCACTTCTTCCTGAAAGGATATGTGGATGCCGTTACCGAAGACAACATGTGTTTTGTTGGTGAAGGACAACTTGACATGACGTACTTCTTGAATATATTAATCAACGAGCACTTCAAAGCCAACCGGAAATACATCAACGAAAACTTCCCGGGCATCGAATACATCCCGTCGGTTTCGTCAGGTTGGAACAGGTATGTAACCAACGGCAATGTGAACGGGCCTATTATCCGCCACAACCCCGAACAGTTCCGCGAACGCTGTAACATAGCGAAGATGAATCAGTCGAAAACAAAAATGGCTCTTATCGACTCATTCAACGACTGGCAAAACGATTCGCAGATTGAACCGGCCGACCCCGATTACGGTAATGGCTATGGCACATTCTATCTTGATATTGTTCGACAAGAATTCAAGAGAAAGTAAGTTCTGATAGTAAAGCTGAGGCTGTGTCAAAAGTCTTTTTCTGAGGTTGTCATTGCGGGCTTCGACCCGCAATCTCCCGACATTCAGTTGATGTTTGTTAGGAGATCCCGTGTCAGGCACGGGATGACAGGCTTTTGACACAGCCTCAACTTTATTTTTATAATTAGGTTATTCTTTTTATTTTCAGTTTATTCTGGCGCCTGAAAGTAAAATTTTTATTCTCTTCTTTTTCCGATAAAAAAACAGTAGTTCAGATTTATCTCAGGTATATATCTTCCTGTGTTTGCTGCAACTTTATCCAATAAACAATTGACATGAAAACAATGATACATAAAATAACGACGCTGGCAGCAGTAATTTTGTTTTGCTGCTCGTCGCTTTTGGCACAAACCGAACCTTACTCAAACAACTGGTACGTCGGCAATACAAAATCCGGCGAATGGATCAAATTTAAAAAAGTATGGTTGTCCGCCGGTCATTACCGGTTCACAACCCGTGCAGTGGCCGGTAACCCGGGCGCTACGGTGCATCTTGAAGTGAATGACGAAAGCCTGAAAAGCAATGTAGCCGTGCCCGCCAACAGCGCCCGCTCTTTCGAGTCGGTACACCTGGGGCACAAACAACTTGCCGAAGGTTACTACGATATAAAACTTGTATTTGAAACCGGCGATGTGAATTGCGACATGATTTTCATCCGCAAAGACGAAAGCGCTGCCGACAATTTCCTGCCGGACGATACAAAATACGAATTGAACTTCAGTCAGAAAATGCATACCTTGGCCATCGGCGGTGTTGCTACGGCCACCAAAGACTTGCTCAAAGGCAACGAGCACGGCGACGATGTTACATGGAAAAGTACCATTGATAATGAAATTTTCACCCGCAAGCAAGTAAACTCTTATGCCAAAGCATCCATGTATTCTTTCGATGTAGCCTATAGCCGCAATGCCGCCGACAACTACATTCAGGAGATGACCGAAGCAAAGGTACAGGTGATTTTTGCGCATGGACGCGGCGAACCGGTTGAAAATACCAAACAAATAGAAGACCGCGAGTTTAAAACAGGCCCGGGCGGATTGCCCCCTGCCGGTTTGAAATACATGGTGGAAGCCATCCAGCGCAACCCCTATGCCCGCAATCAGATGAAGGTGGCCTACTTTGTGGACAATGCTCCGCTGACCCTGGCCACACAAGCCAAATTTAACGGCGATTATGAGTGGGGAAATCCCGCACATCAACAGTTTATATGGGATTATGCCATCAAAAAATGGTATCAGACGATTCCACGCGAGATGCTTTATTTCACCCCTGACGGGAAAGTGCCCATGCAGTGGTGGACAGCCAATTCGCACCTGGATTACGGTAGCAGCGCCCATCCTCCCGGAACAAAAATATTGGAATTCTTCAAGTTTATAGAGCAGAAAATGAAAGAAGAGTTCAATTTGGACGTGGCATTTGTACTTGCCGATAATTTTTTTAGCCGCGACAGCCGGGCAGAGCTAAAAACGCTTGCATGGGGTGTACAGGGCTGGTTTACATGGGCCAAACTGCCTATTGAGATAGTGCAACATCCTACCAATGGCCGCAGGTTTGCCTTTGCGCTGAATGGAGGTCGCTTGCCTATGAGAGAGCAAGTTACAAGTACATGGGATCCGGAAACTAATTTACCGACACCTGCCAGGGAAGCAGCGCATTTTTCGTCCTTGTCAAGCGATGGCACAGATGCCATGATAAGGCCGGTGCTTAAACAGGGGCACCAGTATAATTGCGAATGGGTTGTATTGGAAGCCTGGAGCGACTGGCGCGAGGGTTCGACCTGGCACCGGAGCGGGCACAAGGAATATTTGTACCCCAACCAGTACATTTCGTTGATACGCGAATATGCCGACCGCAATTCGGGTTCCATCTTGCTGGAAGCGGAAGGTTGCGACGAATACAATAACACAACGCCCGGTAACCTGGGAGGCGCTTATCGCCTGGATTTGTACAAAGCCTCGGAAATAGACAAGGAATACATTGATGCAAACCTGGAGGTTGATCTCGATATTTTCCGCCCCTTGCATTCTTTATCGGCAATTGCAGGCCCCATTTATAATACGACGCTAGACAGACCGGCGATGAAAATAGCAGCCGGCTGGAAAGATGTTTGGGTAATCAGAGAGTCGGATAAAAGTGTTTGGTGCCACGAAATTGACGGCTACCCAGTTGTAGCTTGGCGTAGAGCCACCAATTCGCAGGCGCTGAAAGACCTGACCTTCTCAACCGATATGGTTTGGGCGATAAATAATGCAGGAAGCGTATTGTCAGCCAACCTGAACGGCCAACAAGCAACCAACACTGCTTCGAGCTGGACAAACCGGAACGAAGCCGGTATTACGATTGTTGACGTTGATGCAAGCTTGTCAACCGTGTGGGGCGTAAGTTCTGCCAACGAGGTGTATTACCGCAATTTGTCGGGTACACGTCCCTGGACGAAAGTATCGGGAGAATTGGTAAGCATTGCCGCCGACGAATCGTATGTGTGGGGTTTTGCACCCAACGGTGATTTGATGTGTATGCCGGCAAGAAGCAAGAGCGGATGGCGTAAGGTTGAAAATCCGTACAATGTAGTGAGAATAGATGCCGGTAGCGACGAAGTATGGGGAATAACTGCCGACAATAAGGTGTATCGCATCAGCTCGTCGGGATTAGGCCGTTGGCAATACGTGAACGAAGGCTTTAAGGAAGTATCAATAGGCATAGATTATGTATGGTTGCTTGATAAAGATGGAAAACCTTGGAAATACGCCATATACGGTTTTGAGGCAGCATCGGCTTTCCTGGAAACAGGAATAAGCGCCAATGTTCAGTTGTCCGATATATCCGTTGTAGCGCGTCCGAATCCGTTTATAAATCAATTGACAGTGGAAGTAAGCTCGTATGTAGCCGAAGACGCCGCATTAACCGTCCACGACCTGAATGGAAAACTGTTGGTAAGCCAAAGCTTTCAATTATACCAAGGTACAAATGCCATAGAGGTAGAAGGTATCGAAAAATTGACCTCGGGAGTGTATGTACTTTCGGTAAACGCTAAGTCTCAGACAATAAGGACGAAAGTTGTAAAAAGATAAAAAAAGGGTTTATATATAGCAGGGGGATTCTTTTAGATTTGTAACAGGAGAGTTATTCGCATACATATTTACAGGAATCCCCTTAGTTAAGTAAAGATGAATTATGAATAGAATTTGTGCATTAATACTGATACAGTTGATGTTCTGTTTGACGCTTCCGGCACAAACCGAGCCTTATTCAAACAACTGGTATGTAGGCAATACAAAGGCAGGCGAGTGGCTGAAATTCAAAAAGGTATGGTTGTCGGCGGGGCATTACCGTTTTACAACCCGTGCCGTTGCCGGTAGTTCCGGCGCCACGGTGCATCTCGAACTGAATAATGAGAGCTTGAAAAGTAATGTAGTTGTACCCACCAATGCTGGCAACGCTTTCGAGTCGGTGCATCTGGGGCACAAACAGCTTGCCGAAGGCTATTACGATGTAAAACTTGTATTTGAAACCGGCGATGTTAATTGCGACATGATTTTTATCCGCAAAGACGAAAGCACAGCCGATAACTTTCTGGCAGATGATACAAAATATGAGTTGAATTGGAATGACGGTATGCATACATTCGCCATCGGCGGATTTACAACCTCTACCAAAGATTTGCTCAAAGGCGCCGAACAGGGAGATAATGCAACCTGGCGAAGCAAAGATAACCTGACATTCACGCGCAAGCAGATTGAGTCGTACCTGAAACCATCTCTTTATGCCTTCAATATGGATTATACCCGCAACGCTCTTGACATCTACATTCAGGAACAAGTGGAAGCAAAAGTGGAAGTGATTTTTGCTCACGGACGCGGCGAACCAATTGAAAATACCAAACAAATAGAAGACCGCGAGTTTAAAACAGGCCCCGGCGGATGGCCGTGCAGTGCGCTGAAATATACGGTAGAAGCCATAAAACGGAATCCGTATGCCCGCGACCAGATAAAAATAGCCTATTTTGTGGACAATGCGCCGCTTATTTTGGCTGCACAAAGTAAATTCGGCAGCTTTGTTTGGGGAAATCCCGAACATCAACAGTTTATATGGGAGTATGCCGTCAAGAAATGGTACCAGACTATTCCGCGCGAGATGCTTTACTTCACCGAAGACGGAAAAGCGCCGATGCAATGGTGGACAGCCAATGCTCCGGCAGTATATCCCGAAGCAGGAACCCAGATAGTGGAGTTTTTCCAGTTTTTGGAACAGAAAATGAAAGAAGAATTTGATTTGGATGTCGCATTTATTCTGTCAACCTCTTTCTACGACCGCGATGCGCGAACCAAAGCTTATTCATGGGGTACGCAAGGCTGGTTCTCGTGGAGAAAGAATCCTCCTATCGAGATTGTAACACACCCGACCAATGGCCGCCGGTTTGCTTTTGCATTGAACGGAGGCCGCTTGCCGATGCTGGATCGTATCGACAGCTTTTGGAATCCCGATACCAATACGCCGGTATATGACGACGCCTTTTATTCGTCGTTGACCGCTGACGGCGATGCCATGATGAGGCCGGTGTTTAAACAGGGACATCAATATGGCGCCAAATGGATTGTACTGGAATCGTGGCACGACTGGGCGGAAGGTTCTACCTGGTACCGGAGCGATCACAAAGAGTACGCCTATCCCAACCAGTATATGTCGTTAGTGCGTGAATATGCCGACCGCAATTCGGGATCCATCTTGCTGGAAGTGGAAGGTTGCGATGAATATTACAACACAACGCCGGGCAACCTCGGCGGCGCTTACCGGCTAAACCTGTACAAAGAATCGGAATTAGACAAGGAATACATTGACGCCAATCTGGAGGTTGACCTCGATATTTTCCGTCCCTTGCATTCCTTATCGGCGATTGCAGGCCCTTTCTATACAACAAACGACAGACCGGCCACAAAAATAGCCGCCGGATGGAAAGATGTTTGGCAAATAAGAGAGTCGGATAAGAATATCTACTGCCACGAAATTGATGGCTACCCCGTTATGACATGGAGGAGAGCCAGCAATTCGCAGCCGGCAAAAGACATTACCTTTGGCAGCAACATGGTTTGGATAATCAATCAGCCGGGAAACGTGCTGTCGGCCAATCTCAACGACCAGCAGCCAACTACGCAGGCTACTGCCTGGACAAACCGGAACGAAGCCGGTATTACGATTATCGACATTGATGCAAGTATGTCAACGCTGTGGGGCGTAAGTTCCGCCAACGAAGTCTATTACCGCAATTTGTCGGGAACGCGTCCCTGGACGAAAGTCCCCGGAGAGTTGGTGAGCATTGCTGCAGACGAATCGTATGTATGGGGCTTTGCTCCTGACGGCGACTTGAAGTGCATGTCAGCTCAGGGCAGAAGCGAATGGCGCAAAGTAGAAAATCCGTACAATGTAGTAAGAATAGCTGCCGGTAGCAACGAAGTATGGGGGATAACCGCCGAAAACAAGGTCTATCGCATCAGTTCGTCGGGTATAGGCGGATGGCAATATGTGAACGAAGGCTTTAAGGAAGTAGCCATAGGCGTTGACTATGTGTGGTTGCTTGATACAGCCGGAAAAGCCTACAAATACGACATTTACGGTTTTGAAACCGCATCGGCTTTTGTGGGAACGGGAATAGAAAGCAGCGCCAGGTTGTCCGATATATCCGTTGTAGCGCGTCCGAATCCGTTTATAAATCAATTGACGGTGGAAGTAAGCTCGTATGTGGCGGAAGATGCCACAATCACCATCCACGACTTGAATGGAAAACTGTTGGCAACTCAAACTCTTGAATTATACCAAGGTACAAACGCCATACAGGTAGCAGGTGTCGAAAAATTGGCATCGGGAGTATATGTACTGTCGGTAAACGCTAAATCTCAGACAATAAGGACGAAAGTCGTAAAAAGATAAATAGAAAGCAATTAAAAGATTATTATAAATACTCCATTTAAAATCAAAAGATGAGAAAATTTGAAATGAAGAAAACATGGATTGCCGGACTTTTTTTGGCAATGATGACATGTAATCTGCAAGCAGCTACCGTGGAGGAGAATTTCGATAATTCTTCTACAGCCCTGTCTATCATAGGACGAGGCAATACCCGTATAGATGGCGGCGTGTTAAAATCCAGCGGTTCGTATGCCGTTTTTGGGGATACCAACCTGAAGAATTATAGGGCGACATTCAAAGCCCGCGCGCCAAAGGATGCCGAACAAGTGCAAATCTGGTTCGGATTCAGAGCCTATAACCGTTTCGACCGCTATGTGGTTGGTTTGAAAGGCGGCCTGCAGGACGACTTGTACCTCAGCCGCATGGGCTATATGGGAACAGACGAATTGATGAGCCTGACACAATTGGATTTTCATCCCGAAGTGGGAAAATGGTACGAATTCAAGCTAGAAGTTTGTGGTAACAGGATTCGTGTTTTCCTGAATAACGAAGCCTTGCCCCGTATTGATGTGGTGGATAAAAACAGCAACCTGTCTCCTTCCGGCGGTGTAACACTGGGTGGCGGCTGGATAGAAAACGAGTTCGACAACCTGAAAATTGAATCCTTGGAAGCCAATGCGCTTGAAGGTGTTTCGGATAAAGTTTATAGTGTAGTTGTTACTGCCCAACAAAAAGAAAATAAGCGTCAGGCAGAGCGCTCGGCCTATAAACCAATTGTTGTAAGTAGCTTAAATGCGGAAAGAACCGAAATCTCGTTAGATGGCAATTGGCTGTTCAAACCCGATTATGAAGCGAAGGATGGCGATCAGGCCAAGCTTGAAACGGCGGACAATAACTGGCACGTAATGAGTGTTCCCAACTTCTGGAACCCCATTCGCATCTGGTTGCATGGCGAAACAATGGGCAAATTTGCGAAAGGCGTTTCGGATACATATTATCAGAAAGAAACCGATCGTTGCCTGTCCTATACCTTCGACTACACAAAAACAAAAGCCGCCTGGTACCGTCAATGGATAGAACTTCCTGCCGGAATAGAAGCTAAAACCTCGGAACTGGTATTTGATGCCGTTTCTAAGATGGCCGATGTGTATGTCAATGGCCGGTTGGTAACAAAACATGTGGGCATGTTTGGTGAAATCAAGGCGGATATTTCGGGCTTGCTAAAACCCGGGAAAAACCTTGTGGCTGTATTGGTTACACGCGACAGCAAAGACAGCGACGGCAAACCCGATGTTCAACCCGATTACTACTCAATAGCTCGCCTGGATGAAGACCCCGAAAAAGCAAAAGAACTGGAGGCTGCCACAAATGTAACGAGCAAAGTGCTGAAAGATATTGCACACGGCTTCTACGGCGGCGATCCTGCGGGAATCTGGCAACCTGTATCTCTAGTAATCTCGAATTCTGTAAAGGTAGAAGATGTGTTCATCCATCCGGCTTTGGATGGCGCTACATTTGATGTTACGATAAAAAATCATTCCAATCAAAAGGCCAGATTCAATCTGTTGACAGATATAGTTGACTACACCACACAGGATTTGTTTTATAACGAAAATTCTGTCAGCAAAATAGAATTGAAACCCAGGGAAGAAAAAGTGGTAACATATACTGTCAAGGGGCTGAAACCCCGTTTATGGTCGCCACAATCGCCAAACTTGTATAACTTCAGGTTTAAAGCGGTTTCGGACAAGGGGCAAGCGATAGACGAGTTGGTTGTTCGTTCGGGATTCAGAACATTTGAATCGAAAAACGGATTATTCTACCTCAATGGACATCCTTATTGGCTGCGTGGAGGTAATCATACGCCTTTTGCACTGGCTCCGAACGACAAAAAACTGGCTGATAGTTTTTATCAGATAATGAAAGCCGGTAACATTGAGACAACACGTACTCATACCACTCCCTACAATAAATTGTGGATTAATGCCGCCGACGAAAACGGTATCGGCATAAGCCACGAAGGAACCTGGCCCTGGTTGATGATTAACTCGTCGATGCCCGACCAAAAGGTGATTGATATGTGGGCCGATGAATACATGACATTGTTGAAAAAATACAGGAACCATCCTTCTATCCTCTTCTGGACAATCAATAACGAAATGAAGTTTTACGACAACGAACCCGATTTGGCAAAACGGAGGCAAAAAATGGGCATCATATCGGAAGTGGTGAAACGCATGAGAAAAATCGACCCAACCCGTCCAATCAGTTTCGACTCCAATTACCGGCGCGATGTGAGGAAACAGGGCGCTGCTTTCTACGAAGGCCTCGATGACGGCGATATTGATGACGTACACTCCTACATCAACTGGTACGACCATACGGTGTTCAAGCAATTTAAAGGCGAATTCCAACGCGACCATAAAAATGCCGATCGCCCGTTAATCAGTCAGGAAATGTCAACCGGATACCCGAATAACGAAACCGGACACCCGACCCGCGCCTATACCCTGATTCATCAAAATCCGCAAACACTGGTCGGCTATCAGGCCTATGCCTTTGGAGACCCCAAAGCCTTCCTGAAAGTGCAGTCGTTCATCACAGGCGAATTGGCTGAAGCTTTGCGCCGCTCAAATGACAAGATGTCGGGAGTGCTTCATTTTGCGTTGCTCACATGGTTCCGCAATGTGTATGACGCCGAAACAATAGAGCCTTATCCTACTTATTATGCTATGCAACGCGCCTTACAACCTGTTTTGGCTACGGCTGAATTGTGGGGACGCCACTTTTATGCAGGCGATAAATTACCAGCCCGGATTTGCATTGTCAACGACCTCGAAAACGGAAGCGATTTGAAGCCAAGCATCCTTAATTGGCAGCTTGTAACCGAAACAGGCAACGTAATTGCATCGGGTAAACAGGCTGTTCCGGTGGTGAAACATTACGGTCGTTATTGGGTTACTCCCGAGATTAATATTCCGTCCAACATTCCGGCGGATAAAGTGAACGCCAAATTGAAACTTCGCCTGACCGAAGAAGGAAAGCAAGTATCGGTAAACGAATATGACATATTATTAGCGAAAAAAGATTGGACGCAAGTTGTTGCTCAGGGCAAGAAAATTGTTCTGGTTGACAATAAGAATACTGTTTCGGCGTTAAATTTAATAAATGTAAAATATGAAAAGGCAGCTGGCATATCTGCCGCATTGAAGGCGAAAGCCGACTTGGTAGTACTGGCCGGTTTGGGAAAAGACCCGAGCAGCGCCGAAATAAAGGAAATAAGAGATTACATAGCTAAAGGCGGTAAAGCGCTTATTCTGAATAGCGAAGATGCATCGCAGGCGATATTCCCCGAATACATTACAGGCTGGATTATTCCTACCGAAGGGGATATTGTGAATGTGGAAGTTCCCGAATCGCCTGTGTTTGACGACCTTGATTTGTTGGAGTTGCGTTACTTCAATAACAACAAAGACGAAGTCCCGACCGTATGCTATTCGGCCCTGAAAGTCAATAGAAACGAGCATGTGGAAGAGTTGGCCAATCAAACCAAGATTCACGGATATATCAACGGTGAGATGGAACAACGCTCGGAGCATGTGAAAACGATAAAAGGTTTTCCTGTCGTTAAAATTACCGATGGCAAGGGCAAGGCATTAGTATCCACTATGGCGCACGATAAAACAGCGACAGACCCTGTTGCAGGGCGTCTTTTGGCAAATATGATGAATGATTTGTTGAAATAAAAAATAGAAGCATAATGAAAAGGTGTTTTTTGGTTATATCAGTTTTAGTTCTGTCGGTTTCAGTTCAGGGCATTTTTGCTCAAAAAAAATATGACTCGTACCGGGGTTTGGTAATGGCCGGTTATCAGGGGTGGTTTAATACCCCTGATGACGGCGCCGACCGCGGATGGTATCATTACAAAGGGAAAAATGGCTTTAAACCGGGTTCGGCATCAGTCGATTTTTGGCCTGATGTGTCCGAATATCCCAAGACCTACAAAACCGAATTTAAGTTTAAGGACGGCAGTCCGGCATACACATTCAGTTCAAACGACGCTTCAACGGTGGATGTACACTTCCGCTGGATGCAGGAGTACGGGCTCGACGGGGTGTTTATGCAACGTTTTGTGTCGGAAATAAGGCGACCGAGCAGTAAAGCTCATTTCAACAAGGTGCTAAATTCGGCGATGAATGCTTCTACCAAGTACGAGAGGGCTATCTGTGTGATGTACGACCTGAGTGGTATGCGTCCCGGATACGAAAATACGGTGCTTAGCGACATTGACGAGATTGAAAAAACGTACGAAATGAAAGGGCGCGAAAAAGTACCCGGGTATCTGTATCAAAATGGGAAGCCATTGGTAGTTATATGGGGTGTCGGCTTTAACGACAAGCGCGCTTATGGCCTGAAAGAATGTGAGACCATTTTGGACGGCTTGAAAAACCGGGGCTACAGCGTGATGCTGGGAGTACCCACCCATTGGCGCGAACTGAATAGCGATACCACGCCCAACGAGGACCTGCACCGCTTGATAAAGAAAAGTGATGTTATAATGCCTTGGTTTGTAGGCCGCTATGACGAACAATCGTATGGCCGTTTTAAATCGCTGATAAAGAAAGACATCAGATGGTGCGAAAAGAATAAAATTGAATATGCTCCGCTGTGTTTCCCCGGATTTTCGTGGAGAAACATGAAAGGCCCCAATACCCGTCAGATTGACCGGAATGGAGGTTCATTCTTCTGGATGCAACTTTCGTCCGTGCTGGAGTATGGCGCAAAAATGATTTATGTAGCCATGTTCGACGAGATAGACGAAGGTACGGCCATCTTCAAATGCGCCAACAAAAGCAAGGTGCCTTTAAACGGCAACATGAAATTTGAAGGCATTGACGACAACCTGCCAAGTGATTATTATTTGTGGATGGTGGGCGAAGCCGGTCAGATATTGCGAAAAGAACAATCTTTGACACAATCAATTCCCCGGAGGAATTAGTTGGGTAGCGTATATTGCTGATAAAAGGGGTGCAGGACAGGGCAAACCTGAAAAATTACTGCTTATGCCTTCGGTAAAGTTGCTGATATGAGCAGGAGATTCCTCCCTTTGGTCGGAATGACTGTCTCCTTTTTGGGAGTAGGGAGTAGGAAGTGGCGGCGAAGCCGCTACTTCCTACTCCCTTAAACCACCAATAGGCGAGTCATTCCGACCAAAGGGAGGAATCTCATTCGTAACAGTAGTACTAAAATTTTTCATGCGTTTGCCCTAGGGTGCAGGACAATTGTTTTGCACCCCTTTTAATTTTTTCGGCATACAATAAGATAATTGAGCTGCAGTTATCCAAAACCTTTTGGGTAAAATGAATTTTATAGAAAAAACGCGCTGTTTTTCGTATTAAAATCCACAAAAACACCTATTAATTTCAATTTAAGAAATAATTAATACGTTGTTAATTCTTTTTTAAGGCATATTTTAATAGTGCAGTCCGTTATTTGCAATAAATTTAATAACCATGAGAAAAGTATTCGCATCGAAATTTCTAAGCGCTTTCATTTTTGTCCTGATTTCGGCCAAGCTCTTTGCCGGATCCGACAACCTGAAAGTAGATTGGAAAACTTACATGTCGGATTTCGATTTGGTTTGGAATAAATTACCGCAAAAACTTTGGGAAGCCCCGTTTATGGGCAATGGCCTGATGGGTAGCTACATGGTGTACGAACCAGCGCTAAATGCTTTCCGGTTCAATGTAGATAGGAGCGATGTGCACGACCACCGCCAAGGAGCAGCCGAATTATTCTGCCGTCCACGTCTTTTTGTGGGGCATTTTCTGCTGAAACCCCAAGGAAAGATTATCGGCTGCAACATGCGTACCGACATCTACAACGCCGAAACAACGGGCGAAATAACCACCGACAAAGGCGCAATAATATTCAAAGCATACATCCATACCGCCGAAATGGCAATGATTGTAGAAGCCACCGCCTCGGCAGCTGAAGAAGTAGCATGGGAATGGGTGTCCGGCTCCCCCAATTCGCCCCGTTACGATAAGCTCAAAGCATCGGGCGATAAATCGAAGCAAATAACCGAATATGTAGAAAATGCGCCCGCCGTGGTGGACAGCCAAAACAAAACGGCTCTGTTCTCGTATCTGGAAGGCGGTCAAACGGCTGTGAGTTGGGCTGTTACGAAAAAGAACAGAACGCAGGAGTTATACGTTGCCTGTTCGCATACTTACCCGCAGGATAACGCTTTGCAGCTTTCGCAGGATATTTTGTCGCGGGTAAAAAAACAGTCGGCATCCTCCTTGCAAAAATCGCATCGCAGTTGGTGGAATAATTTTTATAAAAGGAGTTTCGTATCCCTTCCCGATAAAAAAATAGAGAATTTTTACTGGATACAATTATATAAACTGGCCTGCGCCACCCGTTCCGACAGGGCAATGATAGATAACCTCGGCCCCTGGATGTCGCCGACTATATGGCCGGATATTTGGTGGAACCTGAATGCCCAATTAACTTATTGGACGACTTACCCCTCCAATCATTCCGATTTGTCGGCGTCTTTGTCGAATGCCGTTTTTACCAATGTGGACAACCTTATCAATAATGTTCCCGAAAAATATCGCCACAATTCAGCCGGATTGGGGCGTGCCAGTGCATTCGATCTGGTTTCTGCCGTAAAAGAAGCCGGTGGAGTAAAAGACGGCCCCGAATTGGGATTATTGACATGGGCTTGCCACAATGTTTGGCTGGAATACCGCCATTCGATGGACAGAACGATACTCGAAAAACTGTTTCCGGTATTGAAGCGGTCGATAAATTATTACATCCACTTTTTGCGGGTCGAAGACGATAATAAATACCATTTGCCCTCCAGCTATTCGCCCGAATATGGGAGCGCAGCCGATTGCAACTTCGATTTAAGTTTGCTGAAATGGGGTTGCCAAACCTTGTTGGAAGCCGATTCGATACTCGGAGCGAACGACCCCTTAAAGGATAAATGGAAAGACATTGCCGACAGGCTGGTCGATTTTCCGGCAGATGCCTATAAAGGCTGGATGATAGGGCGGAATGTTGCCTACGATAAGTCGCACAGGCATTATTCGCATTTGCTGATGGCTTTCCCGCTGTATGTCGTCAATCGCGACCAAGAGGGTGGGGCGGCGATGATAGAAAAGTCGGTAAACTACTGGCAAAGCCTTAAAGGCGCGCTCGAAGGCTATTCGCGGACAGGCGCGGCATCCTTGTATGCATCCATTGGAGACGGCAATACGGCGCTGAATTACCTGAACGAATTTATGGAAAAGTCCATGCAGCCAAATACTTTCTATCACGAAGGAACCAATCCGGTTATCGAAACGCCCTTGTCGGGAGCGCGTGCGCTGCTGGATATGGCTTTTCAGAGCTGGGGCGGCAAAATCAGGGTGTTCCCTGCCATTCCAACAACATGGAACGATTTCGCGTTCGATAATCTTCGGGCGGAAGGCGCATTTGATGTAAGCGCTGTTCGCAAGGATAGACTTACGCAATTTGTCAGGATATACAGCCATGCCGGAGAGCCCTGTGTTTTGGAGTGCAGATTTGCAGGAGACATCCGCCAGAAAGGGAAAAGAATACATGCTATTAAAAAGCTATCGAACAATGTATATGAAATAGACCTGAAAGCCGGAGAAGAAATTATACTGTACGACAATGCGGGCTTGAAAGACTTTGCGATTTCGCCCGTGCAGTCGGATTTTAACCGGAAAGTTTTCGGGCTCAATGACCAGCAGAAATTAAGGTAGAAATAATATATAAGTAATAATCACATTCAAATGAAAAGAAGTATCATTTTATTTATCAGTTGTCTGATCTGCGTTTGTTCTTTTGCTCAAAGGAATCCAACTGATTATTGGAATAACAGATTAAAAATTTCGGCTTACAGGCTGCCACCGCCACCTATTGGGTACAAACCAAAACTGGTTGACCTCACGGGCGACGGCAAACCGGATGCTATTTACTCCATTACCCGCGACAGCATTCCTGTTCTTTGGATTGACGACGATGGAGACATGACTTGGGACGATTTGGAAGGAGATACCGATAACGATTGCCTCCTGATTGACCGCAACCGCGATGGCGTATATGGCGGACAGGGCGATTTTATTGTGGATTGGGTGGATACCGATAACGATGGAAAAGCTGATTTGCAAATCATTGTGGAATATCCGAAGGAAAGAACCGGCGAAGTATGGCCCAACGGTCATTACATGGTGGTATTCGATACCGACCACGACGGCATATTCAATTACATCAATTGGAACAATATGAACATAGATAGTTGGGCGAAATCGGGAATTTGCGACTTCCTGCCCGATTACAGCGGCCAATCGGCTTTTGTCAAAATACATACTTCCACCTACGACATGAAGGATTTGAGGCTGAACTGGGAAAATCCTTTCTTGTTTTACGACAAAGACGGTGATGGCCTTTCCGAAATGGCTATCCGCCTGGTCGATTCTCCCGAAGTGAAAGATAAAACCCAGCCTTCAAACAGCTATGTCAACCGCCAGTTGGAAGGTGAAATAGACTGGGTATCTATCGGTATTGATATAGACAACGACAATGCGCCCGGCAATGAGTTCGATTTCGATATGACGCTCGGATTTCAGGGTAAAGGCTTCAGCTATATGGATCAGGTGCATAAAATCAAGAACCTGAGAGGTTTGCCCGCAGCCGACAAGTTTTTCATGGATCCCCGCTGGAGGCAGTTGGACGAACTTATTTACGCCGACCACGATAACGCTTGGAACCTGATATTCAACAGGGGCCAATGGAACAGAGTAAATTTTGTGTTCGACGAAGATGACGACAATAACCGCTGGGAACGCGTGGAATTTTACGACCCGAAAGACCCCTTCAAAGTGGGTTGGAATGCCGGTGGCATCGACAACAACAAGCAATCGGATGCAACCGGAGACCGTGGCGAATGGGACATGGATAATTCCGGCGGAGGCAAATTGTATGTAAGCAAATTTGATGGGCGTTTGCACCTGTATGGCGCCGAATGGGGATGCTGGCGGATAGACCAGAACACCGAATACTACGAAGGTTGGGACAGAATGTGGATGGGATTGGACAGAAACCCCAAGAACTTCGCCACCGTTAAATACACCGATAAGGATAACAACGGTTTCCTCGATTACATAGAATACGACATGGATGGAGACTTCAAGTTTGAAACCACGATTGACTTAAAAGCCTTGGGCATTGACGACCGTTGCGAGTTGATTGATGTCTCGAAGTTTGAGTATGAAAATTTCACCGGTCTGATGTCCAAAATGGCGGACAATATACAGGATAATGCGTTGAAAGCTGTTCGTGTGGCCGAAAAGTATAAGCTGAATACCTCTTGGTATGCCAAGTGGAAGCAGGTTTCTTCTGTTCGCGAAAAATACCACAAAGGCTATTGGCTGCAATATTACCTGTACAAGGATTTAGAAGACTTGTTCCTGCGAAAAGGCGATAAAAAATTGCTCGAACAACTTTCCAAAGCCTATTATGGCGGAAACTGGGATTTATTGTTGAATTAATAAAAATAGAATAAAGTGCTGTTTATGAGAAGTATAAATAAAGTTATTGTTAGTTTATTGCTATTGATTTTTTTCAGTCCGGTCTATGCGCAGAATACGAAGCAGGGAGATGATACCTATTTCTTCTCGCCGGAAGATATACAGAATATAAAGTTATCGGCCAAAACCGATTGGGGAAAAGTCATCATCGACTCCCTGAAGTTTCAGGTGGACGACCGCCGGAAACATTCGCTGGTGGCGCCTGCACACGAGGCGGGACATATTCACAGTTTCTTTTGCCCCGTGCACAATGTATATTTCGATTTCGACTGGGAAAGCCCCGAGAAACATTATTGCCGCTTTTGCGATAAATATTACAGCGACGAACGGAATAACTGGGCCTGGATTGCCGAGTTAAACAACCGCAATTTAACTTACCTCACCGCATCAGCCTATTTGTATCTGGCAACAGGCGAGGCAAAGTATGCCAAATACATCAAAGACATGTTGCTGGACTATGCCGACAAATATCCGGCCTACAAAGTGCACGATAAAGGCATGACGAATGTCGATTTTAGAAACAGCGCCAAAATGTATGCCCAAAGCTTGGACGAAGCCGTTTGGTTCACCGATGCCTGTCGCGCCTATGGAGCCATAAAATCGACTTTGAGCAAGAAAGAAATTCAGAAACTGGAAACCCAACTGTTCCGCGAAGCAGCTAACCTGTTGTTGGAAAGACCCGGCGGCGGTAACTGGCAGGTATGGAACAACAGCGGCCTGGCGGCTGTGGGTGTTGCGCTGAATGACGATTACATTATCAAAAAAGCGATTGAAGACCCTCAACGCGGCTATCTACGCATGATGAATAACGAAACAAACCGCGATGGCTGGTGGAGCGAAAATTCGCCGAATTACCACTTCTTCCCGTTCAGGGCGATGGCGCTGACTGCCGATGCTGTTCGTTGCAAGGGCTACAATTTGTTTGATGAGAAGCTCGAAAATATGTTCCTTGGCCCCATATACGGCATTTATCCCGATATGATGCTGCCTTCGCACAACGATGGCTGGTATGGCGTTAGCTTGCTGGATCATGTAAAACTGTACGAAACAGGATATATCCGCTACAAAAATCCGGTGTTCCTGAAAACATTGCAAGCTTGTTATGGCATAATAAAAAGGCTCGAACCGGAAGCCCTGCTGACAAACACCGATATAAAAAATTCGGGAGAGCATTTCGATTTGAACAGCTACATCTTGGGGCAAACCGGATTTGGCGTTTTGAGAAGCGGAAAAAACTCGGTGGTATTAAAATACGGCCCTTCGGGTGGCGGACACGGGCATCCCGATAAGTTGTCGATAACCGTCCACAACGGCAAATCGGAGATAGTTCCCGATTTGGGAACCAGCGCTTACGGCGTACCCGATTACCTGAAATGGTACAGAAAAACGCTTTCGCACAACACGGTAACAGTCGATTTTAAAGACCAGAAACCTACAACGGGCGAACTGATTTATGCAGAACCCACAGCGATGGAAGTTTTCACCACCAAAGCCTATCCGGGAGTTGAAATGCGCCGGTCGGTATCCTTAAACGGGAATACGATAAAAGACAAATTCACCTGTACTTCCGACTCGGTTCATACCTACGATTATGTGCTTTTGTTTGTTGAGCTTCCGAAAATTGAAGGCGCATTTCAAGCGGCTACACTCAACGAATCGGAGGCTTATGAGCGGATAAAGGACGTAAAGAAAGCGGTGTTGAATAAATCTTTTATGCTGCAAACAAGCACGGCAAAGATAAATTTCACGGTCGATTCAGCGGCTCCCTTCGAGGTGTTTATCGGCGAGGCATCGGGTATTCCGCCAACAAATCCGAGTATGAAAACAATTACCGGTTCGGAGAAGAGACCGGTTCAACCCTGTTATCCGCTGATAATAAGGACGAAGGATAAAAATATGAAGATTTCATCGGAATGGAATATCCTGTAAAATAGAGCCAATGAATAACAGTCGTATATATAGATTAAGCATTTCATTATTCTTTCTTGGATGTGTGTGTACACTCTTCGGACAGGACAATGGAACTAAAGGCGCGTTACCCGATTGGGCGATAGGCCCTTTTGTTCGCCCTGCCGGAGTGAATCCGGTGATACAGCCAAACACAGCATCCACGTTTTTCTGCCCGATGCGTCAGGAGAATGTGAAATGGGAAGAAAGCGACGCCTTTAATCCTGCTGCTACGCTGAAAGGGAATAAACTGGTTGTGTTGTACAGAGCCGAAGACAACTCGGCGAAAGGTATTGGTCAGCGGACTTCCCGTATTGGATACGCCGAAAGCAAGGATGGCTTGAAAATGAAATTCCGGTCGGCTCCGGTATTCTTTCCGGCAGACGATGGAGCTAAGGACATTGAATGGACGGGTGGATGTGAAGACCCGCGCGTTGCCGTAACAGAGGACGGAACATACCTTATGTTCTACACTGCATGGAACAGAAAAACGGCTCGTCTGGCCGTTGCCACATCCAAAGACCTGATACATTGGCAAAAACACGGCCCTGCTTTTCAGCAGGCATACAATGGGCGTTTCAAGGATTTATTTTGCAAATCGGGTTCAATACTCACCGAGCTTAAAAACGATAAGCTGGTGATTACAAAAGTCAATGGCAACTACTTTATGTATTGGGGCGAGCATCATGTTTATGCGGCTAGCTCTTCCGATTTGATAAATTGGGAACCCGTTTTGGACGACAATAATAACCTCCGTGTTTTGGCTGCCCCGCGTAAGGGCTATTTCGACAGTTCGCTCTCGGAATGTGGGCCGCCTGCATTGCTGACCGATAAGGGTATCCTTTTGCTTTACAACGGAAAGAACGGAAAACACAACGAAACAGGTGATGCCGAATTTCCGGAAGGAGCCTATTGTGCCGGACAACTATTATTCGATGCAAAAGACCCCTATAAAGTAATTGACCGGTTAGACAAACCGTTCTTTTTCCCGCAGGAGGACTTTGAAAAAAGCGGACAATATGTGCAGGGAACGGTCTTTATCGAAGGGCTGGTCTATTTTAAAAAGAAATATTATTTGTATTACGGTTGTGCCGACTCCAAAGTGGGAGTGGCGATTTATGACCCGAAGAAGAAATAAAGTGTGTGTGCAAAAATAGCTTAATAAACAATCAATCAATATATTATATGCAATCAATCTGTTGTGAAAAAGGAGAACTGATGAAAAAAATTATTTCTGTTATCTTATTGTTGGCTTGCTTCTCCGCCTATGGCATAGCGAAAGAGAAAGCATCCTACACCGGCTATGTCGATCCGCTAATTGGTTCGGATTCGCATGGGCACGTTTTTGTTGGCGCCAGTGTGCCTTTTGGCGGAGTACAGCTGGGGCCGTCCAATTTTTTTAAAGGTTGGGACTGGTGTTCGGGCTATCATTACGGCGATAGCGTGATAATCGGTTTTTCCCATCTACACCTGAGCGGTACGGGAATCGGCGACTTGGGCGATGTGCTGATTATGCCTTACATGGGCGATGTGAAACTGAATAAGGGTATTGAAACCGAGCGTTTCAGCGGCTATTCGTCGCTGTATCATCATGCCAACGAGACCGCCAAGGCCGGTTATTACAAGGTAAAGCTGGATGATTATGGCATCAGCGTAGAGCTGACCGCTTCGGAGCGTGTCGGTTTTCATCGCTATACTTTTCCCGAAAATGGAAAAAACGCCCGTGTTATTATCGACCTGAAGGAAGGCCTCAACGACCGGTCAACCGACACTTATATTCAGAAAGTGGATGAATACACTATTGTCGGTTACCGCGCTTCGTCGGGATGGGCAAAAAGGCAGAAAGAGTACTTTGCACTAAAATCTTCGGTTCCGCTCAGCGATTTTGCCATTTATGACGAGGCAAAGTTGATAGGAGGCAAAGAAGGCAGTGGAAAAGCAATAAAGGCCTTGATTTCCTTTGCAAAAGCGCCTAAGAATCTGCAGTTTAAAGTAGGACTTTCGCCGGTTAGTACCGGCAATGCCTTGGCAAATATAGCGGCAGAAGTTCCGCATTGGGATTTTGAGAAAGTGAAAAACGCCGCCGTTGAAAAATGGAACAAAGAACTGGCAAAAATAGAAGTGGAGACGAAAGACGAAGCTACGAAGCGGATTTTCTACACTTCCATGTTCCATGCCATGATACATCCTACCTTGTTTAACGACCATAACGGCGACTATTGCGGCGCGGACAGCGCTGTTTACAAGGCTGCCGGTTTTCAGAATTACTCGGTTTTTTCTTTGTGGGATACCTACCGTGCGGCACATCCGCTTTATACACTCACAAACAGAGATAAAGTGGCTGATTTTGTGAACAGTATGCTTGCCATATTCGACCAGACCGGCAAACTCCCTATTTGGCACCTGATGGGCTATGATACCGGTACAATGGTGGGCATAAGCAGTTTTGAGGTTATTTCGGAGGCTTATATGAAAGGCATTAAGGGCTTTGATGCAGAGAGAGCATTCAATGCCCTGAAAACCACAGCGATGAGCGACATTCGCGGATTGGATTACGACCGCGATTTCAAGGCCATTCCTTCGGATGTGATGAAAAATCGTCCGGTGGCTACGGCGCTCGAATATGGTGTCGGCCATGGTTGTATAGCTCAGATGGCCAAGAAGATGGGCAAGGAAGCCGATTACCAATACTTCAAGAAACGCGCCGAAAACTATAAGTTGTATTACGACAAACAAACAGGTTTTATCCGCGGAAAGATGGAAAATGGAGACTGGAATCCCGTTTTTGACCCCTTGAGTTCGGTAAAACCCTGGGCGCTTGATTATGCCGAAGGAAATGCCTGGCAATATTTGTGGTTAGCCCCACAGGATGTTGAAGGCTTGGTGGAACTATTGGGTGGGGAAGAAACCTTTATCAAACGCCTGGATACTTTCTTTACGCTCGAACCAAGTGATAAATCGACTGTATTGGTTGACCTGACCGGTATTATCGGGCAGTATGCGCACGGGAACGAACCGAGCCACCACATTGCTTACCTGTATGCCTACGTGGGACAGCAATGGAAAGCCGCCGAAAAAGCCCGCTACATCATGAAGGAATTTTATACCGACAAAAAGGATGGCATTATTGGCAACGAAGATTGCGGACAAATGTCGGCCTGGTATGTGCTTTCTTCGTTGGGATTCTATCCGGTGTTTACCGCTTCGGGCGATTATGTGCTGGGTAGCCCCTTGTTCGATAAAGCGACAATTAACCTTGATAACGGGAAAAAATTCACGGTTGAAGCCGTCAACAATAGCGCCGAAAATATCTATATCCAGTCGGTTGAGCTGAACGGAAAAGCCTGTCCGAACACCTATATATCGCACACCGACATAATGAACGGAGGTTTGCTGAAAATAAAGATGGGTAACAAGCCTAATCGCGATTTTGGAAAAGCGAAAAGCAGTCGCCCCAAATCGTATAATTAATTAGAAATAGAAACAGAAAATCAGAAATATATGAAAAAGGTATTGATAATTATTTTGGCAGTATTGTTCTCTGCCGATATTTTTTCGCAAAGCGCTATTCACCGCGAAGATATAGAGTGGTTGGATGTTTGGGTATCCAACACCAACAAAAAAGATTTACCCCGGGCGCTGTTGATTGGAAATTCGATTACCCGCTCGTATTACAAAGAGGTGGAATCGCAGTTGAAAGGAGTGGCTTATGTGGCGCAACTGGCAACATCCAAGTCCTTGGGCGATCCGGCCTTGTTGCAGGAAATTGCGCTGATTCTGAAAAATACGCCCTTCGATGTAGTCCACTTCAACAATGGCTTGCACGGATGGAAATACACCGAAGACGAGTACCGGGCAAGTTTTCCCGAGATGCTGGACATTATCCGCGAAAATGCGCCGAATGCCAAACTTATCTGGGCGTCGTCAACGCCTATTCAGAAAGACGACCTCAATCAGAACCGGACAATGGACCGAATCAGGGCGCGCAACATGATAGCGCTGGAATGCATTGAAGGTCAGGGTATTGTTGTAGATGATTTGTTCACGGTAGCAAACGCGCACCCCGAATACTACGAAGGTGGCGATGGCGTACATCTGGCGCCTGTTGGCGTGAAAGCCATCGGAACGGTAGTGGCGAATGTGATAAAGGAAGTAATAAAATAATCACCTCCCCTCAACCCCCTCCAACAGAGGGGGAGGTTGGAGGGGGCTAAAAATGAAATGAATATGAAAAGAGCTAAGTCAGTGTTTATCTCTTTGTTTGCGAGCGTATTTTTATTGTCCTCGTGCAATGGGAAAAAATGTTCGGACGAGAAAAGTCCGGTAGATTATGTCAATCCTTACATCGGTAATATCAGCCACATGCTGGTGCCGACTTATCCAACCGTGCATTTACCGAACAGTATATTGCGCGTTTATCCCGAACGCAGGGAATTTACTTCGGGTCAGGTGGCCGGATTGCCGGTTATTGTAACCAGCCACCGCGGTAGTTCGGCCTTCAACATCAGCCCCATAAACAGTACATCGGGCAAAGTTGAGGCGGTTAAATACTACACCTACGACAACGAAAAAATAACGCCTTACCGTTATTCGACTTACTTGGACGAAGAAAATGTGAGCGTTGATTTCGCACCCTCCAATCAGTCGGCGGTGTATAGCATTGTTTTTGAAAAGACAGGCGATAATACCTTGATACTGAATACACACAACGGAGCGCTTCAATACGATGCGAATGGCGTATCCGGTTATCAGATTATTGACAGAGGGCCTACTCAGGTGTATTTGTATCTGGAAACAGAACAAGCGCCTGTCAAAGTAGGAGTTGTATCGGATGACAATACCATCGATTACACGCAGAAGTCCGTTGAGGGAAGAAAGAAGGCTTTGGCGCTGTCGTTCAACGAAAGCACGGTGAACCTTCGTTACGGTATTTCTTTTATCAGCAGCGAGCAGGCTAAGAAAAACCTGAGCCGCGAAATTAAGACATACAGCGTGGACGAAGTAGCCAGAGTTGGTCGGGATATATGGAACGAAACCTTGGGAAAAATTAAGGTTGAAGGAGATAACGAAAACGATAAGGTGGTCTTTTATACTTCGCTGTACCGGACTTACGAACGGATGATTAATATTTCGGAAGACGGCAGGTATTACAGCGGCGTTGACAATGCTGTTCACGATGACGAAGGCATTCCTTTCTATACCGACGACTGGATTTGGGATACATACCGCGCAACTCATCCGCTTCGTATATTGATTGAGGCCGAAATTGAACGCAGTATGATTAATTCGTACATCCGCATGGCACAGCAAACCCCCGAAGGTTGGATGCCGACTTTCCCCGAAGTAACAGGCGATAGCCACCGGATGAATGGCAATCATGCCGTTGCCGTAATTTGGGATGCTTATGCAAAAGGCTTGCGGGGTTTCAATCTGGAAACTGCATACAATGCCTGCAAAGGCGCTTTGACCGAAAAATCCTTACTGCCTTGGAAACGTGTTTCCAATACCGAACTGGATGTATTTTATAACGAAAAAGGCTATTATCCTGCCCTGAAAGAAGGTGAAACGGAATACATTGCAGAAGTAAATCCGGGCGAAAAAAGACAGCCCGTTGCTGTAACTTTAGGTACGGCCTACGACGATTGGTGCCTTGCCCAAATAGCGAAAGAACTGGGTAAAGAAGCTGATTATCAGTATTTCCTCAAACGGTCGTACAACTACCGGAATTTGTATAACGCCGAAACAGGCTTCTTCCACCCCAAAAGCAAGGATGGCAATTTTATCACGCCATTCGACTACCGTTTTTCGGGCGGACAAGGTGCAAGGAATTATTACGACGAAAACAACGGTTGGACTTACCGCTGGGATGTTCCTCACAATCCTGCCGATTTAGTGAATTTGATGGGAGGCCCTCAGAATTTTGTGAAAAACTTAGACCAGACATTCATCGAACCGCTTGGTAGAGGCAAATCGGCATTTTATGCACAGTTGCCCGACCAAACAGGTAATGTCGGCCAATTCTCAATGGCTAACGAACCCTCGTTCCACATCCCGTATTTATACAATTATGCCGGAGAACCCTGGAAAACGCAAAAAAGAATCCGCTCCTTGCTCAAACAATGGTACAGAAACGACCTGATGGGCGTTCCCGGTGATGAAGACGGTGGCGGTATGACTGCATTTGTTGTTTTCTCGTCCATGGGATTCTATCCGGTAACTCCCGGTTCGTCAACTTATAATATTGGCAGCCCACTGTTCAAAAATGTGAAAATGACATTGAGCAGTGGAAAGATAGTTGAAATAGAAGCTCAAAATTGTTCCGATGAAAATAAGTACATCCAGTCCGCAACACTCAATGGCAAAGAATGGAACAAACCCTGGTTTAGCCAGACTGATATTGAAAACGGCGGAAAACTGGTACTTGTGATGGGCAATAAAGCAAATAAAAGCTGGGGATCGGCTTTGGCGGATGTTCCACCTTCGGCAGAACCTTTAAAATAGTTTTAACTTGGCTGATGAAGCTGTCTCGAAAGTCTTTTTGAACGCAAATTGCGCAGATTACGCGAATTATCGCAATTTATTTATTGTTGAAATTCAATTAAATAAGAAAAGATATAGTAGTTTATTTGCGTAAATTTGTGTAATTAGCGTAATTAGCGTTCTTTTGAGACAGTTCCTACACGATGCTTAACGAATACCTGTATGCTTAAAAACCTGATTGTATTTCTATTTCTCGCCTCGGCAGTATGCGCTCAAAATGTAGAACAGACCTACCGGAACCCGGTTATAGCGGGAGATTTTCCCGACCCCTCGGTTATCAGGGTGGGCTACGATTATTATGCCGCAGGCACCTCCTCCGATTATGTTCCGGCCTATCCCTTATACCATTCCACCGATTTGGTCAATTGGACCTTCATCGGACATGTTTTCGATGAACTGCCCTCCTGGGTGGCAGGCTCGTGTTGGGCGCCCGAATTGTTCTACAACAACGGCACGTATTATGTTTATTACACGGCCAAACGAAAAGGCGATAATGTGTCCTGCATCGGCGTAGCTTCAACAAAAGACATGAAGGCAGGCTTTCAAGACCACGGAATTATTATTGAGTGGGGCAAAGAAGCGATTGACGCTTTTGTGTTTAAGGATGACGACGGCAAATGCTACATCAGTTGGAAAGCCTACGGACTGGACGACAGTCGCCCGATAGAAATTCTGGCTTCGGAACTAAGCAAAGATGGCTTGTCGCTGGTTGGCGAGCATTTTAGTCTCACCCGCCACGATAAAGGCTGGAAAGGCGAAGGTGATGAGGGTCAAAGCATCGTAAAACACAAGGACTATTATTACCTGCTCTATTCCGTTGGGGGCTGCTGCGACAACAGGTGCAACTACCGCGTGCGCGTTGCCCGTTCGCGCGACCTGAAAAGCGGCGACTGGGAACAATACCCCAGGCCCATACTCGAAGGCGGCGGATTATGGAAATGCTCGGGTCATGGAACGCCGGTTCAAACGCCGGACGGACGGTATTTTTACCTCTACCATGCCTACAACGCCTACGACTTTGAATTTGTAGGGCGGCAAGGATTATTGGACGAACTGCGCTGGGACGAGCAACTCGGCTGGCCCTATTTTCGTTATGGGAAAAACCCTTCGGCTCAGGCGGAGATGCCGTATAAAGGAGCTGTTCAAAAAAACTCGAATATCCTCCCATTTCTTCCACTTATTGGTAAACAAAGTACACTACAATGGGACGTGAAATTGGGGCGCCCCAATTTATCTTTCGATGCTTCGAAGACTACGCTTACACCGGAAAAAGGGAAAGAACTTGCATTTGTTGGTACACGCCCCCAAAATGGAAGTTATACAGTTTCGGTTGCGGTATTCCGCGATCAAAATAACTTTACAGGGTTGTGCATCTACGGAAATAAGGATAATTATATATCTTTTGGCATCGAAAAAGATATACTGATAATATACCGTGTGAAACAAGCCGAAAAAACAATTTTATTCCAGCAACAGGCTAACAACTGCCCAATAATAAACTTGCGGGCAGAAGCAAAAGCCGGGCGTTTGTTCCGTTTTCTTTGGACAACCGATTACAAGACATGGAACAGTTGTTTGGACGAAAATGTAGATGTTTCGTTTATTCCGCAATGGGGTGGAACAATCCATGTTGGTATGATGGTTAGCGGTGGTTCGGCAGAATATAAGTTCGTTAACGTATTTAAACATGAATAACAACAAAATAATAACAAAATATTACAACCATGAAAAAAATGAATTTAATAAAAGCATTCGCATCAATATGCCTGGTGTTATCCGTATCGGCTGTTGAGGCAAAGATTAAGTTACCCAGCATTTTGGGCGATAATATGGTTTTACAGCAACAAACAGTTGTAAAACTTTGGGGAGAAGCAAAGCCCAATGCGGCAGTAACCATCATCCCATCGTGGAACAAAAAAGTATATTCGGCAAAATCCGACAGCGATGGCAAATGGCTGGCTTTGATACCAACCACTGCGGCAGGTGGCCCGTACACAATAAGTTTCAGCGATGGCGAAAAATTGCAGTTGACTAATATATTGATTGGCGAAGTTTGGTTTTGCTCGGGACAATCGAACATGGAAATGCCTGTAAAAGGTTTCGACCGCCAACCGGTGCAAGGTTCGATAGATGTGATAGCGAAAGCCAATCCGAAGACCCCCATCCGCATGTTTACAACCGATTCGGAGGATGGCAAATGGGTTCGTCAATTCGACAAAAAGCCACAAGCCGATTGCAAAGGCCGCTGGATGATCAATTCGCCCGAGAATGTGGCCAATACAAGCGCGGCAGGCTATCATTTTGCCCGTTACATACAGGAAGCCTTGGATGTGCCCGTAGGTTTGGTTATTTCCACCTGGGGCGGTTCAAAGGTTGAGGCATGGATGAGCAGGGAATCAATAGAACCATTCAAGGAAGTCGATCTGTCGATATTGGATAATGCCGAAGAAGTGAAAAATCCGACTGCAACACCTTGTGTATTGTATAATGCCAAAATTGCCCCGCTAACCAATTTTGCCATCAAGGGATTTTTGTGGTATCAGGGCGAAAGCAACCGGACAAGCCCCGAATTGTATGAAGGTTTGACGCCTGCTTTTGTAAAAGACCTGCGCTCGAGGTGGAATGTGGGTGAATTTCCGTTCTATTTTGTGCAGATTGCGCCTTACAATTACGATGGAGCTGATAAAACTTCCGGCGCCCGGTTCCGCGAAGCACAGGAGCAAAACATGAAAGATATTCCCAATTCGGGCATGGTAACAACGCAGGATGTGGGCGACCTTGGCGGTATTCATCCCGTTAATAAAGAAGCGGTGGGGAAAAGGCTGGCTTATTGGGCATTGGGGAATACCTATGGCATTAAAGGCTTCGACTATGCACCTCCTACTTACAAGTCGATGGAAAAAGCGGAAGGCAAAATATACATCAACTTCGATAATGCACAAAGAGGTATTAATCCGATGTGGACAGACCTGAAGGGCTTCGAAATAGCTGGAGACGATAAAGTATTCCACCCGGCAAAAGCCGAAATTGAAACCAAAACAGCTCGCTTGGCTGTCTCCAGCCCCGATGTTCCGAATCCGGTGGCAGCGAGGTATGCCTACAAAAATTATGCTGAGGCAAGTATATTTGGCGCAAGCGGTATTCCGGTAGCGCCCTTCCGCACGGATAAATGGTAATTTGTAATAATAAGAAAATGAAGACATTAAAGTATATACTATTGGCCTGCACATCGGTTTTCATCCTGCAAACGGCGAATGCGCAAGGCGTAAAATATCAGCGTGATCTTTCTCCCGCAGAAGGCTTGATAACCCCGCAGGAGAAACCATACAGGGAAGAAATTTGCTTAAACGGTTATTGGGAATTGCAACCGGTTGCTCTGCCTGCGGGCTGGAAACAGGGAACAGGTGTTCCGCCCGAACTGACCAAGCCGGTGGCCGGAAAATGGGATCCTACACGCATTAAAATACCTTCGGCTATCAACGTAAACGACTGGGGTAGGGGATTGAAGGTGGGAGAAGGCACCAATTCGCCTTACGCTCCCAGCACCGTCTATTTTCCGAGTTATCCCGAGCATTGGTCAAACACGCGGATGGCCTGGTTGAGAAAGAATATCTCAATTCCAACTTCGTGGACAGGAAAACGCTTGATTGTTCATTTTGAGGCAGTAGCAGGCGAATGTGTGGTTTACCTGAACGGAAAAGAGGCCGGTAAGAATTTCGACAGCCACTTGCCCTTTGAAGTGGATATTACCGATTATGTAGCGGCAACAGGCACGAACGAATTGCTGCTGGGCGTCCGCCACAGCAAACTGTTTGATAAAAGCCACCCCGAATATACCAAATTTGGCGCTACCTATCCGCATGGTTCAAATACCGACGACCTGATAGGTATCTGGCAGGATGTGTTTCTTTTTGCGGTTCCCGAAATCAGGGTGGGGACGGTTTTTGTTAAATCCTGGCTCGATAAGGATGAACTGGAACTGGAAGTACAGGTAATCAACCAGTCGAATAAGAAGCGGAAAGTTTCGTTGAACGGCGACATAAAAGAATGGATTAACAAAGCCAACCAAAAGAACGAGCTTTTGGCCGCCGAAATAAGTTGGGAATTGGGCAACACGGCATTAACTGTTTCGTCTGAGGCAATTGACCTTCAGGCAGGTGAAACAAAAACCGTAACAATCAGGACAAAAGTGAATGGCAGCCTGAAAAAATGGTCGCCGGATGCCCCTGATTTATATACCTTGCTGCTGAATGTAAAAGAGAAAAAGAATGTTTACGATTGTCAGGCAACCCGTTTTGGCTGGAGGCAATTTACGATAAGCGGTAGCGATTTTCTGCTGAACGGCGAAAAGATTCAATGCTTCGGCGACATACAGCATCCTTTCAGCGCGTATATCTGTTCGCGCCGGTTTGCCTGGGCCTGGTATAGAATGATTAAGGATTTTGGCGGAAATGCCGTACGTCCTCATGCACAACCCTGGCCACGTGTATATTACGACCTGGCCGACGAAATGGGACTGATGGTATTGGACGAAACCGCCTTATTCGGTAGCTCAATTCGCCTGAATCTGGAAGAAGATATTACCTGGCAACGTACCTACGAGCATCTTGGCCGCTTGATTCAACGCGACCGGAATCACCCATCGGTAGTTGGCTGGAGCGCAGGAAACGAAATGTTTGCCATTGCTTTGTTGAATAAACCATCGAAAGAAGTAGCCGCCAAGTGGGACGATAAATTGGCAGAACTGGCGCTCAGCATCAAAAAACTCGACCCCACACGCGCTTTCATTACCTTGGACGGAGACCGCGACATGGATGGCCGGCTGCCGGTATGGAGCAAGCATTTCGGACATGGATTGAGAACCGGCGACCTGCCGCAAGGCCTGAATAAACCGCTGATTGTAGGTGAATCGGGCGCCACGTATTACGGAAAGCCTATTCAGTTGTACCCATTTGCGGGCGACAAGGCTTTTGAATCGTATTACGGGCGCAGCGAGGCTTTGGCCATAGATGCCTATCAGAATGCGGTGGAAATGGCAAAACCTTATCTGGCCTATTATTCGCCCTCGGAAGTATGTTGGTTTGGCATCGAGCACATGAATCTGGGTTATCACGATTATTCCCGCTTACCGAACCTGAGGGATGGAATTTTTGCCGGTAAACCTTACGAAGAAGGAAAACCCGGTTATCAATACGAACGGATACCGCCATATGTAACCACCTTCAACCCCGGATTAGACCCCAACTTGCCTTTATACAAACCGCTTCCCATGTTTGAGGCTTTAAAGGCTGCCTTGTCGAAGTCAACCCCACAGCCTTGTGCCTGGGATAAGTTCACCGAGATTTTACCTCCTGCGAAACCCGGACTTCCGGCTGAAAAATACCAGAAATCGTATTTTATAGGAAAGGACGACAGCCAATTGAAAGAACACCTGATAAAAACAGGCGTACAATTTGTGTCGGGCAAAGAAACCTCGAATCTGATAATTATAGATGCAGCCAGCATTAAAACCGTTGATATTCTGAATGCGAAGAAGACGATTGACAGGATAAAGAAAGATGGCGGGCTGATTCTGGTGATGCTTCACGACAAAGCGATTAGTCCGGCTGTCAACGACTTCCTGCCCGAAAAAATGGAGATTACGGCTCGGGAGGCCACGGCTATGGAGTATGGCAAGGATACGGCCTGGAAAAAATACTTCGGTTTGCCCGATTTGTATTTTGCCGAAATGGAAGGCGACCGTAAGATTCAGAAAGTAGGATTGGCTGGGGAGTTTGTCAAACAAGGCAGCGTTATCTTTACGGCCTCCCGCACCGATTGGTCGTTGTTCAACAGCAATCCCGAAAACCGTAAATGCGCCCAAGTGGTACTTTACGAACACCTGATAAAACCCGAAGGAGCAGCATTGGTATCGCATCCCTTGGAAAAAGGCGAAATTGTGCTTTCGGCCATTGATTACACCTTGGATACGAAGGAAACGGCGGCTTTCTGGAAGAATTTTTATCCGGTATTGGGCATTGGCCTGTACGATTCCGATAATGGTAAGGCTTCGAATAAAAAGACAGAGCACGATTTGCTGCTGGATGGGCCGGTAGATTAAAATACCTCAGTAATGATGACGAAGAATTTAATATCATTTTACACTAATTGTATTTATTCAATATCTCAGGCCTAATAAAAAAATATAAGAAAATTGGGCGAAGAAATATTTCTTTTTATCTTTGTGAAGAATAACTAAAGGTAAAAGGAGTATAAAATGGATAAGAATAGCCTTAAAGTCAAAACTTTGGAGGAAGCGTTTAATTCGTTTGTAGATATAATAAATACATACGCTTCTCAACATGATTTGCCGGAAGATGATAGAAAGCAGTTATTGAGGATGGTTACAGATGCTTATTGTGATAAAAAAATAGAGTATTTTTTGGAAGATAGATTGAACAAATTTGGTTCTTTTCTGAATTTCTCTTTAGATTTTGCTTTAAAGAGCGATAATAGTAAAGATCGTATTAAAGTCAATAGAATAGGTTATATAAAGCATCTACAGCAGTTAATTACTAATGAATAAAGTACCGATACAGTCCAATAAAAACAAGAATGAATTGATGAATGATTCCGTGTTAGATGAAAACGATTCAGATGGAACCGAGGTTGTTCAGCATATTGAAGAATTTCCAGATATTTTGAAGAAGAAAACTAAGATGGCTTTGGAGCAAATGGAAATGATGGTGATGCAGCAAACTCCAAGAGGAGGGTTGGATATGTCAGTGTTTACGGATGAACAGAAAAGCAAGGTTTTAGACTTAATGCATAAAAATGAGGAAAATTCGTTTAATTATGCGAAAGAGAAATTGAGAGTTACAGAAAAGCTAAATGAAAAGGTGTTAGATACATCTATTGTTAATCAAAAAACATTGAGATATTTTTTATTGGGTGGTGGATTGGCTTTATTTGCTTTGATGGTTCTTGTATTATTCCTCAGAGACCAATATTTTGTGCCATTTTTGAGTTTCGTGACAGGTATGATTGGTGGTGTTGGTTTGAAAAGCGCTTTTAGTCAATTAGTAAAGAAACCTGATATTATAAATACTAATGAAGATGAATGACGTAGTTATTGAGTAGCTTTTTAAGTATTTATTATTTAGTTGATTGTGTTTTTACAATGTCCAATCAGAACAATCCATGAAAACTCAACGAATTGCATTTTCAATTTTATTTATACTTGTTTCTTCTTGTCTGTTGGCTCAGGAATGGAAACCGGTTGAGGGGAAAATGATGACTCCTTTTGGCAAAAAGCTAACAGCAGACAAGGTATGGCAAGAATATCCGCGTCCGCAGATGGTTCGCAGCGAATGGGTGAATCTGAACGGCCTGTGGGATTATGCCATCCGTCCGGTAGAAAACAAAACCGTTTCGGCTTACGATGGGAAGATTCTCGTGCCGTTCTGTGCCGAGTCGGCGCTGTCGGGAGTGGCTAAGGACGTGAAAAAAGAGAATAACCTGTGGTATCGCCGGAACTTCCAAGTGCCGGCAAATTGGAGCGGCAAACAAACGCTGCTTCACTTTGGCGCGGTAGATTATCAAACGGTTGTTTGGATTAACGGGAAGAAAGCAGGTGAGCACACCGGCGGTAATGTTCCGTTCAGCTTCGATATTACGCCTTTCCTGAAAAAGAAAGGCGAACAGGAGATTATCGTCTCGGTATGGGATCCAACGGATGAGGGCTATCAGCCACGCGGTAAGCAGGTGAACAAGCCCAGTGGCATATGGTACACGCCCGTAACGGGTATCTGGCAAACCGTATGGCTCGAGCCGGTCGAAAAAACAGCGATACAGTCTTTCTATCCTGTCTCGAATATTGATAACGGGACAATTACCTTCAATGTGGATGTGGCCAATTCCAAGGCAGGCGACTTGCTGAAAATAAAAGTGAAGGACGGAGACCAGCTTGTTGCCGAAGTAGAAGGCAAAGCCGGTCAGTCGGTAGTTGCCGGAATAAAAAATGCACAACTTTGGTCGCCGGACGCTCCTTTTTTGTACGACTTGGAAATCAGCCTTTTGCGGGGGAACAAGGAGTTGGATAAAATAACCAGCTATTGCGCCATGCGAAAGGTTTCCATTGGCAAAAACAGTAACGGACAAACAGCTATTCTATTGAATAACGAAGCCCTGTTTCAATACGGAACGTTAGACCAGGGCTGGTGGCCGGACGGATTGCTCACCCCGCCTTCGGAAGAAGCAATGAAATATGATTTGCTGATGCTGAAGAAAATGGGTTTCAACATGTTGCGCAAACACATCAAAGTAGAGCCCGCCCGCTTGTATTACGACTGCGACAAGCTGGGATTGCTGGTTTGGCAAGACATGCCCTCGGGCTTTAAAACCAGCGAAGAACGCGAAAACAACCGGATGCCACGAGACGAAAAAGACTGGGACAAGCCCAAAGATGCCGCAAAACTTTTTGAGGCCGAACTCAAGGCGATGATTGATAACTTGCGCTTTTTTCCGTCCATCGTTATGTGGGTCAACTTCAACGAGGGATGGGGACAGTACGATACCGAACGTATTTTCAACTGGGTAAAAGCTTACGACCCATCGCGTTTGGTGAACGCCGTTAGCGGCTGGACAGACCGCAATGTGGGCGATGTGTATGACATGCACCAGTACCCGGGGCCGTGTGCCGAACCCTATCAACGCTTTCCGGGGAGAGCAGTTGTGCTGGGCGAGTTTGGCGGTTTGGGGTGGCCGATAGAAAATCACCTGTGGTTTACCAACCGGAAAAGCGGCGGATACGAAACTTTTCACGACGGTATTAAATTGTACGACCGGTACATTCAACTGGTTCAGAACCTGAAAGCGGCTCGCTATACGGGTATTGCGGCGGCGGTTTACACGCAAACCACCGATGTGGAAGGCGAGGTAAACGGAATGCTGACCTACGACCGTGAGTTGTGCAAAATAGACCCGCAGGTATTGCGAACACTTCATGCCGATTTATATACTCCGCTTCCTGTCATTCAGGTATTTAACGATGATAGCCGCTTGCAGACCAACAGCATTTTGGTACGCAACGAAGCGCCCTCGTTCACCAAAGCCGATAAATGGGAAACAAAGCAGGGCATGGTGGACATGAGAAAAGGCGATGAAAAGTGGTTCAAAAAAGAATTTAACATTGATAAAAAAGCCAATGGTTACTACCTTTCCCTGTCGTCTAACGGCGAAGTAGAAGTATTTGTCAACGGACAACGGGTCGAATCGCGCTATATTGATTCGTGGCGGCACTACGAAAGTATCAACCTAAGCCAATACCTCGACTACTTCCGCAAAGGACAGAACGATATTATTGTGCACATAAAATGCACGCGAGCCGGAAAACCAGCCGACTTTGGCGTGTATGGGTATTAGATGCAAAGTTGCCGCGAATATGTCTGAACCGTTGATTGTAGCTGATTTTATTGATTAACCTGATTACATTGTAGAGACGTGGCGTGCCACGTCCGCATTCCGCGTCCGCATTTCCCGTAGGGGCGTATGGCATACGCCCGTTGCCGCGAACGGGCGTTTTGAAAATGGTAATTTTGATAACTGTAAGGTAAAGGCTGAAAGCGCATTTGGCGCAAGTTTGTAACTTGTGCCTGAATATCAAGTACAAGTAGCAAACTTGCGCCAAAGGGGGGAACATAATATTGGTAGAAAACTCATTCTTACCTAATTTCCTTTAACAAAACAACCTCAGTAGCAGGCAGATAGAGAAAAATATAGACCTAATTACCTCATTCATTTACACCAAATTTTAGCAACATACAAACATGTGAACAATGAGGTAATGTGGTTACACTATTCGTTGTAATGTATTGCTACTGAGGTTGTTTTGTTAAATGAAATTAGGTAAGAATGAGGTTCTAAAAACGGCTCATGCTTATGAGACTTGAATAAACAAACAAACGGGAACCCAAAAATTGGCTCCCGTTTGGCTTAAGAATATGGTGTAATTCTTTATTTCACTTTAGAAACAATCGCTTTGAAAGCTTCGGGGTGATTTACCGCTAAATCGGCAAGGACTTTGCGGTTGATTTCTATTCCGTTTTTGTGCAAAGCGCCCATCAAACGAGAGTAAGACAATCCTTCGAGGCGAGCTGCTGCATTGATACGTTGTATCCAAAGCGCGCGGAAGTTGCGTTTTTTGGCGCGACGGTCGCGGAATGCATAAGTTAAGCCTTTTTCCCAGGTGTTTTTGGCTATTGTCCAAACATTTTTCCGGGCTCCGTAATAACCTCTTGTTAGTTTTAATACTTTTTTTCTGCGGTTGCGTGATGCAACATGATTGACTGATCTTGGCATAATTGTAAATTGTTTTGAATGTTAGCGGTTCTTTTCTGCGGAACTCTTTGTTGCATACATCCGGTTAATAAATCTAAATGAAAACTGTAATCTAAAAAGCTAAATGAGAATGGATTACTTTAATGCTAATAATCTCTTCACATTCTTCACGTCCACCTTGTCCACTGTTGTAAAGTGAGTCAGGTTTCTTTTTTGCTTTTTAGTTTTCTTAGTCAGGATATGACTTTTAAAAGCATGTTTTCTCTTGATTTTTCCTGATCCGGTAAGGGCAAACCTCTTTTTGGCACCGGAATTAGTCTTAATTTTTGGCATTTTTTTACTTTTAAATAATTGAAATTTATATTAAAACAATCGTTTGCTTTTCTGCAAACGGTTTATTCTTGTTCCTGTTTTTGCTCCGAATCTGCCGCCGTCGGTTGGGCATCTTCTTTCTTCTCCAGTTTTATTTTTTCTTTGGGTTTGACAACCGCTGCTGCTGCTTTTACGGGAGCTTTTTTGGGCGAAAGCATGATAATCATCTTTTTACCTTCCAATGTAGGCAATTGATCTACTTTTGCATAATCTTCCAATTCGGTTGCAAAACGCAGAAGAAGCACTTCTCCCTGTTCTTTGAAAAGAATCGAACGGCCTTTGAAAAACACATAAGCTTTCACTTTAGCGCCTTCTTCAAGGAAACTTTTCGCATGTTTAAGTTTGAAGTTAAAATCATGGTCATCGGTTTGAGGTCCGAAACGGATCTCTTTTACGACAACTTTCACGGTTTTAGCTTTCTGCTCTTTTTGTTTCTTCTTTTGCTGGTAAAGGAACTTTTGATAGTCCGCAACCCGGCACACCGGTGGTTCGGCATTGGGTGAAATCTCAATAAGATCAAGCCCCAGGTCGTCGGCTATCTGAAGAGCTTTACTTAATGGGTAAACTCCCTGTTCGACATTGTCTCCTGTAAGGCGCACTTCACGGGCATGAATATTTTCATTGATTTTGTGAAGCTCTTCTTTTTTAGTGTTAAACCTGCTGTTTCTCATTCAAAAATGCTTGTTCTTCCTATTTTGTTTTTAAGCTATATCGTTTATTGTTAATTAAATACATGAATCAACGCTGCCATGCGTTCATCATTTTATCATTTTCCTCCAACAACTGAGCGGCAAAGTTAATAAATTTCATTGAACCTTTATCACCTTCGCCCTGTTTTCTTACCGAAACTTCTTCTGTTTCTGCTTCTTTCTCTCCAACAACGAGTAAATACGGGATGCGTTTCAATTCATTATCGCGTATTTTCCGGCCTATTTTTTCGTTGCGGTCGTCCACTTGCGCCCGAATATCCAGTTGTTTGAAGTAGCTTGCCACCCTTTCGGCATAGTCGTTAAATTTTTCGCTGATAGGCAATATCACTACCTGATCGGGGGTGAGCCAAAGCGGAAATTTGCCGGCGGTATGTTCAATCAGCACGGCAATAAAGCGTTCCATTGAGCCAAATGGCGCGCGGTGAATCATTACCGGACGGTGCTTTTGGTTATCGGCTCCGGTGTATTCAAGTTCAAACCGTTCGGGCAGGTTGTAATCCACCTGTATGGTACCCAATTGCCAACGGCGACCGATGGCGTCTTTCACCATAAAGTCGAGTTTGGGGCCGTAGAAAGCGGCTTCGCCATATTCTACTTTTGCCGGTAAGCCTTTTTCTTCACATGCTTCTATGATGGAGCGTTCGGCTTTTTCCCAGTTTTCGTCGCTGCCGATGTATTTTTCCCGGTTGTTGGGGTCGCGCAACGATATTTGGGCTTCAAAATTCTCGAAATCAAGGGCTTTGAATATGATGAAAATAATATCCATTACTTTCAGGAACTCCGTTTTCAGTTGGTCGGGAGTACAGAAAATATGGGCGTCGTCTTGGGTAAATCCACGAACACGTGTCAATCCGTGCAATTCGCCGCTCTGTTCGTAACGATAAACGGTGCCAAATTCCGCCAAACGAAGCGGCAGGTCTTTGTACGAACGCGGAGCCACCTTGTATATCTCGCAGTGGTGAGGGCAATTCATTGGTTTCAACAAAAATTCTTCGCCTTCTTCCGGTGTGTGTATCGGTTGAAACGAATCTTTTCCGTACTTGGCATAATGCCCCGAAATAACGTAGAGTTGCTTGTTGCCGATATGCGGAGTCATCACCTGCTGGTAATCGAATTTTCGCTGTATTTTTTTCAGAAAATCTTCCAATCGCAGGCGGAGCTGGGTTCCTCTGGGCAACCACAAGGGGAGCCCCTGTCCCACGTTTTGCGAAAACGCGAACAATTCGAGTTCTTTGCCTATCTTCCGGTGGTCGCGCTTCTTCGCTTCTTCCAGCAAGACAAGGTATTCGTCCAACAACTTCTTTTTTGGGAAGGTGATTCCGTACAGGCGGGTTAATTGCTTCCGCTTTTCGTCTCCACGCCAATAAGCGCCGGCAGCGCTCAATATTTTTACCGCTTTGATGTAGGACGTATTGGGCAAGTGCGGGCCACGACACAAATCGGTGAAACTGCCTTGCGTGTAGGTGGTGATGGTTCCATCGGCTAATTCGCTGATTAGCTCGGCTTTGTATTCCTCGTTCCGGTCGGTAAACAATTTCACCGCATCGGTTTTGCTGATGTTCTGACGAACAATGTCTTCTTTTTGGGCGACAAACTCCATCATCTTGGCCTCAATAGCCGGAAAATCGGAATCTTTTACGGGCGTATCGCCAAAATCAATGTCGTAGTAAAAACCGTTTTCGATGGCCGGGCCAATACCGAATCTGGCCTGTGGATAAAGCGCCTGAACGGCTTCGGCCATGAGGTGAGCCGATGAATGCCAGTAAGCATGTTTGGCATCGTCATCCTCCCATTTAAGCAGGTTGACGGTCGAATCTTCGTTAATCGGGCGAGTCAGATCCCATACTTCGCCGTTTACTTTTGCCGCCAAAACATCCTGCGCCAAGCGCGGGCTAATGCTTTCGGCTATTTGAATAGAAGTGGTTCCTTGGGCAAACTCCCTGACCGAACCATCCGGAAATGTGATTTTAATCATTACAAATTCATTTAAGACTTTACAACTAGTCTGTTTGAACCTGCAAAATTAATCCAATTTACCCATTTTACAACATTTTTGGGGAATAAAATAAGGGCAAAGTTTCAGGTTCAAAGTTCAAGGTTTCAGGTTTGAAACCCACTCGTACAAAACCTTGAACTTGAAACTTTGAACTTTAACCCTTTGAACCCTATTTCCCCACATAATAATCAAAATCCCCATTCCGTTTCGACAGTTTATTGAGGGCTATGTAGCGTTGGGCGTCGATGCTGTGGTTGAATTTGTCGGAGGGGATGTTTGAGGGATTGCCAAATTCGTCGGTCAGCCAGCGGTAGTTGCGGTATTCTGAAATGATGTTTACGCTTCGGGCGGTGATGTGCTTTTTGTAGCGGTTGAGAACCGACAGGCCAAGAAGAATGCTGTCGCGACCTTTCACCGCCGGTTCTATCTGCCAGCCAAAGGAGCGTATTTCGCGAATGGATTTCGGTTCGGCGCTATCGGCAATAACCGGTACGGAACGTTCTACTCCCGATTTTTCGAGGTGGCGTGCGATGGCGATATTGTCGCAGCCCCGTTCGTAAAGCAGCTCGTCAATCCACAGCTCGCCATCCGACAAGCGCACATCCACTATCGAAGTCGGGTCGTTGGTGAACCCGAAATCAATGCCTATCCACCTGCTTTTGTAGTTGGACGGCAGGCTCTCCACCATGTCCCAGTTCTGCATAATCAATCCGGCCTTTGACCCGGTTTCTCCCAACCCGTACACCTGCCACCAATCGGCATCGTGCTTGTTCGATTCTATTTCCTGCACTTGCGCCGGGGTCAGGTATTCGTTATCAAGGTAGGTGGAACGGATGAGGATTGATTCGGGGCGGGGGAGGACTTTCTCGTCCACCCAAAACTCAAAGCAGGGATTGTAATCGAGGAAAATCGTTTCTGTTGTGCGGATGGCCAGCTGGCGATAGGTTTCGTAACCGATATTTATGCACTCATTAATATAGAGTATATCGCGGGCAGGTCCATGTACTTTCCCGGGTTGGTCGGCAGAGAAAAATTCGATGTAGGACTTGTTTACCTTGTAAATTTTGTCGGTGGCATTCCAATGCTTGGCGTTCCATTTTTTTTCGTGATTAAGCATGTTCTCAAAATCGCGCATACAGCCTTTCTTCAGGTGTGGCATCGACTCCGAGACCACCGATATAAGCCGTTGCTCGTCAGATAATTCGGCGATTATATACAGCAGTTGCAGGATGCTCCATGTTTTTGACGAGCGCGTAGAACCCTTATTCACAATAATGCGGTGTTTTTGGTTATAGGCCAACAAATTCCGTCCAAATACAGATGTTACTTTCACAAACGTTTCTTTATGATATAGATAAACTAAAAGTTCAAAGTTCAAGGTTCAAAGTTGCAAATTAACCCAGGGCAGAAATTTTTTTAGAACTACTGTTACGGATGAGATTCCTCCCTTTGGTCGGAATGACTCGCCTATTGGTGGTTTAAGGGATGAGGAAGTGGCGGCAAAGCCGCCATTTCCTCATCCCCTCTCCCAAAAAGGAGACCGTCATTTCGAAGCGTAGCGAGAAATCTCCTGCTCATATCAGCAACTTTACCGAAAGGCATAAGCAGTAAATTTTTTAAGGTTTGCCCTAACCATTAATCATTATTTTTCTATCTTTACCGGCTGAAACTAATCTAAATATCATGAGAAAAAAACTTGTATTTATTCTTGTATCCATTTATTCCCTTAGTATGAGCGCCCGGCAAACCGAAACGCTTTATTTATCCGGCACGGGGAGCGATAATACTGTTTTGTGGGATTTTTATTGCACGGCTGGCAATAAAAGCGGAAAATGGACAAAGATACCTGTCCCGTCCAACTGGGAATTTCAGGGATTCGGGCAATTCGCTTATGGCCATGATAAAGAACGGCTGAACGAAAGCGGCTTGTATCGCTACAAATTTAGGGCGCCCGCCAATTGGAAAGATAAGCAGGTGAATATTGTTTTCGAGGGTTCGATGACAGATACCGAAGTGAAAATCAATGGGAAAAGCGCCGGTGAAATGCATCAGGGGGCTTTCTATTGCTTCCGCTACGACATCAGCGAACTGTTGAACTTCGGAAAAGACAATCTGTTGGAAGTAAGCGTTCATAAATCCTCGTCCAATAAATCCATCGAAAATGCCGAACGGAACGCCGATTTTTGGGTTTTTGGAGGCATTTTCCGTCCTGTATGGCTGGAGGCATTGCCACAAACACACATCGAAAGGCTAGCCATAGATGCGCAATGCACGGGAGCGTTTCGGATGGATGTTTTTCTGGGAAACACGGTCGAACAGGCTGAAATATCGGCACAACTGAAAACCTTGGACGGAAAAGCTTTTGGCGATGTAATCAGGCAAACTGTAACGAACGCCGATTCCCTCCGCTTATCGGCCAACTTTCCAAATCCCAAGTTGTGGACATCGGAATTTCCCAACCGCTACATGGTGGAAGTGTCGGTCGTGAAGGATGGTAAAATATTGCACGCTGTTACGGAAAAATTCGGATTTCGCACAGCCGAATTACGTCCCGGCGATGGATTTTATGTGAATGGTGCGAAGGTAAAATTCAAGGGCGTAAACAGGCATACTCATTGGCCTACAACAGGTCGTGCATCGAATTATTCGCTCAGCCTGACCGATGTGCAACTGATTAAAGAAATGAATATGAATGCCGTGAGGATGTCGCATTATCCACCCGACAGGCATTTTCTGGAGGTCTGCGATTCTTTGGGCCTGTTCGTGATTGACGAATTAACCGGCTGGCAATCGGCTTACGATACCAATGCCGGAAAGAAACTGGTGAAGGAGCTGATACTGAGAGATGTGAATCATCCTTCGGTAGTGATGTGGGCGAACGGCAATGAGGGCGGATTCAACTTCGAATTGCTGCCCAACTATCCGCGATACGACATTCAAAAACGCCTGGTTATTCATCCATGGCTCGAAGAAGAAAATGTGAATACGCACCATTATATATCTTATGGCGTTGGCGCTCACTTCTTTTTCGAGGGGAATAAGGTTTTTTATCCGACCGAGTTTCTTCATGGGCTGTATGACGGCGGACACGGAGCCGGATTAGACGATTTTTGGCGATTAATGTACGACAATCCCTTGAGCGCCGGTGGTTTCCTGTGGGATTATGCCGACCAAGGGGTGGTGAGAAATGACAAAAATAACGAAATGGATACCGATGGCGATCATGCTGCCGATGGTATCGTAGGGCCATACAGGGAAAAAGAAGGCAGCTTTTATGCCATCAAGGAAATCTGGTCGCCGGTTTATCTGGAGGGGACAAATTTTCTGCCCTTGTCCTTCGATGGTCAGCTGAAAGTGCAAAACCGTTACCACTTCACCCAGCTGAGTCAATGCCGTTTTGAGGCTAAATGGATCAGGTTCGATTATGCGAAAGGAACAAATACAGCCCTTCCGGCAGCAGCAACGCTGGCATCTGATGTAGCCCCGGGCTTCTCGGGTATTTTGAAAATAACCAAACCCGAAGATCTGAAACTGTACGATGCCTTGTACGTTACCGCTTTCGACCCTTACGGCAAAGAAATATATACATGGAGCCGCAACATTACTCCGGCAAAAGAGTTCGCTAAACGGCTTACCCAACCGGAAGGGATAAGCAAACCGGAAGTGAGCAAAACATCCATCAGCATTGATAAAACACGCGGGATAATTACCGAGATAAAAGTGGGAGAAAAAATACTGCCCCTCGCCAATGGCCCCCGCTTTACGTCCGGCGACATGGAAATAACAGAGATTAAAGACATCACAAACGGCGGCGCTCCGGCAACACAAGTCCATTACAAGAAAAAAGGCGATACCCGCAAATCGACCCGCAATACGATTCAGATTAGCTTGTTGCCCTCGGATTGGATTGAAATTAGTTACTCGTTCGATATTGGCGGAGCATACGACCACATCGGCGTTACATTCGACTTCCCCGAGGACAAGGTGCAGCGCGTCAAATGGCTGGGGAACGGCCCTTACCGCGTTTGGAAGAACCGCATGAAAGGGGTTACATTTAATATATGGGAAAAAGCCTATAACAATACCGTTACGGGTGAATCCTGGGAATATCCCGAATTTAAAGGTTTCTATTCCAACCTTTATGCAGCCGATTTATACACCGATGAGGGAGTTATCAAGTTTGTAGCCGCAGACGAGGATTTGTTCTTGCATCTGTTTACCCCCGACAAGCCCGTAAAACGTGGCAATGACAACACCTTGGGTAAATTCCCCGATGGACAACTCTCCATCTTGAACGCCATTAGTCCCGTAGGTTCTAAATTCAGGTCGGCAGAAGGTTTTGGCCCGCAAAGTCAAAAGAATCTGTTTGCCAGTTCATCCCATGCCGAACCGTTGAGAGGAACGTTTTATATAAAGTATATCCCTAAATAAAAAAATTACAAGAACAAAGAAATATGAAATTAGAAAAATGGATTACAGCGATAGTTGTTTGTGTGTTCACGGCATCATTCGCCTATCCTGCAAGTAAATACGAAACAATCAGGGTGGATGCTCCATTCAAGATGGACGAGATAAACGTGTTTGTATATCCCAACAAAGATTTTTCGATTAGGAATTACGGCGCTGTTGAAGGCGGAACAATAAAAAATACGCAAGCCATTGCTAAGGCTATTGCGGCCTGCAACAAAGCCGGAGGCGGACGGGTAGTTATACCGGCAGGTACTTGGTTTACAGGGCCAATACACTTCCGAAGCAATGTGAATCTTCATTTGGAAGAAGGCGCCGTGCTTCGTTTCTCCGATAATCCTGAAGATTATTTACCTGCCGTAACGACATCCTGGGAAGGGATGGAATGCTACAATTATTCGCCTCTGCTATACGCTTTTGAATGCGAAAATGTGGCAATTACAGGCAAAGGTACGTTAAATCCCAATATGGGGACTTGGAAAAAATGGTTCGCCCGCCCTCAAGCTCATTTGGATGCATTGAAAGAACTTTATACGATGGCATCCACCGACATAGCCGTGGAGCAACGTCAAATGGCAAAAGGCAATAATAACCTGCGCCCACACCTGATACATTTCAACCGCTGCAATAATGTATTGCTCGACGGCTTCAAAATTAGAGAAAGCCCATTCTGGACAATACACCTTTATATGTGTAACAACGGCCTTGCGCGCAATCTGGATGTAAGAGCGCACGGACACAACAACGATGGCATAGACTTTGAGATGAGCCGTAATTTTCTGGTCGAAAATTGCACTTTTGATCAGGGAGACGATGCGGTGGTTATCAAGGCGGGGCGAAACCGTGATGCCTGGAGGCTGAATACTCCTTGCGAAAATATTGTTGTTCGCAATTGTACCATTCTTGAAGGGCATACCTTGTTGGGTATCGGCAGTGAGATTTCGGGTGGTATTCGCAATATTTATATGCACGACTGTGTTGCTCCTAATGCTGTACACCGTCTCTACTTTATAAAAACAAACCATCGCAGAGGCGGATTCATCGAAAATATCTACATGGAGAATGTGAAAACAGGCCGTACGCAACGTGTACTGGAAATAGACACGGATGTTCTTTACCAATGGAAAGACCTTGTCCCCACGTACGAAACGCGTATCACACGCATCAATGGCATATACCTGAAAAACGTTACTTGTGAATCGGCAGAAGCCATCTATGATTTGAAAGGCGATGTGAGATTGTCGGTCAGGAATGTGAAAATAGAGAATGTTAGCGTAGGAAAAGTAACCGGGTTTATAAACAGGGTACTCAACGTTCTGAATATTACGGAAGAAAACGTATCTTATCAGGAATTTGAAGCTGCAAAATAGTGGGGCTTCGACACGAAATATAAGAACGCAAATTACGCAGATTTTCGCAAATAATACGCTGTGTTTAGTCCCGCAGGGACGACACTTTATTAACCGTATGCTTCAGCCTACGGATTGACAGACAGTGCGGTAGCCTAAGCCCCGCAGGGGCGACACTTGATAGCGTGTCCAAGTGTCGTCCCTGCGGGACTAAACACATATTTCCGGCATGAGCCTTTTAAACCCGCCCCTACTTCAAAAAAATTGAAAAGGTGTTGCTCGCAATGAACAACACCTTTTCTTTTTCGTTGGCTTTGGTATCGGAATTATTTTCTGATACCCAACTCTTTAATGATGGCGCGATACCTTTCGATGTCAATATCAATAAGGTAATCGAGTAAACGGCGACGTTTACCAACCAACATTTTAAGCGATCTTTCAGTGTTATAATCTTTTTTGTTTGACTTCAAATGTTCAGTCAAATGCGAAATACGGTACGAAAACAAAGCAATCTGAGCTTCTGGTGAGCCAGTATCAGTGTTAGACTTTCCGTGTTTTGCAAAGATTTCCTGTTTCTTAGCAGCGTCTAAATACATAAACTTTTTATTTTAAAATTAAAAATTGAGGGGCAAAGGTATGTCTTATTTTTTTGATTACCAAAAGTTATGTGGTATTTAATTAGATTTTTGACATAAAATCATTACCTTTGTCCGGTTTTTCGTTTTACCCTGTGTAAAGGCTTGTTCCGGCGTTCATTAATTTATTGAATAGAACAACTTTACTAATTCAGAATAGAATGATATACAATGCTTTAGTCGAAGTAAAGCGAAGAAGCCGAATAAATAGAAACGGTTTCTGAAAAAAATTCGGGCTTATTGTTTTTCTCTCTTCTTCGGAGTCGTATGTTTGGCAAAGAGGAAAATAATTGCCATTTAAACATCATTAAAATTATAAATGAAGACATTTGAAGAATTAGGTGTTGCCACGAATATCCTTCAGGCAATACAAGAGATGGGCTATGAAAATCCGATGCCCGTACAAGAAGAAGTAATCCCTTACTTGCTGAGTGAAATCCGCGATATTATTGCATTAGCCCAAACAGGGACAGGGAAAACAGCCGCCTTCGGTTTGCCTGTTATCCAGAAAATTGACGTGAAGAAAAACGCGCCTCAAGCGCTTATCCTTGCTCCTACCCGCGAACTGTGTTTGCAAATTGCCGGCGATTTGGCCGATTACTCAAAATATGTTGATGGCCTGCGCGTGTTGCCGGTTTATGGCGGTTCGAGCATCGAAAGCCAGATAAAAGCCCTGAAAAGAGGCGTTCAGATTATTGTAGCTACTCCGGGTCGTTTGATTGACCTCATCAACCGCCGAACCGTTGATTTGGCCACCGTAAAATATGTTGTGCTCGACGAAGCCGACGAAATGCTGAACATGGGCTTTACCGACAGCATTGACGAAATATTGAAGAAAGTTCCCGATACGCGTTCGATGCTTTTGTTTTCGGCAACCATGCCCAAGGAGATTGCAAAAATCACCAAAAAATACATGGAGTCTCCCAAAGAAATTACGATTGGTCGTAAAAACGAAGGCTCCGAAAATGTGAAGCATGTGTATTATATGGTACATGCAAAAGACAAATACCTGGCCTTGAAGCGCATTGCCGATTATTATCCCAATATATATGGTATCATTTTTTGCCGCACCCGCCGCGAAACGCAGGAAATTGCCGATAAGCTGATACAGGACGGATACAATGCCGACTCGTTGCACGGCGATTTATCGCAATCGCAGCGCGATTATGTGATGCAGAAATTCCGCAGCCATGCCTTGCAGTTGCTCGTTGCAACAGACGTTGCCGCCCGTGGATTGGACGTAGATAGCCTTACACACATTATAAACTATGGCTTGCCCGACGATATAGAATCTTATACCCATCGCAGCGGACGTACAGGACGTGCCGGCAAAACAGGGGTTTCCATTGCCATTGTGCATGTGAAGGAAAAAAGCAAAGTCAGGGAAATTGAGAAAACGATAAATAAAAAGTTTGAAGAAGGCACAATTCCCGATGGTGATGTTATTTGCGAAAAACAATTGTTCAACTTCGTCGATAAACTGGAAAAAGTGAAGGTTAACGAGGAAGAAATCGCTCGCTTGTTGCCGGGAGTCTATCGCCGTTTGGAATGGCTCGAAAAGGAAGACATTGTAAAGCGCATTGTTTCGCTCGAATTAAACCGCTTGATAGAGTACTATCAGGATGCTCAGGATATTGAAACCGTTTCATCTTTCTCCTCCCGCTACGGCGACGATCGAAAATCGGCGAGAGGCGGCGACCGGGACAGAAGCGATAGAGGCGGCCGCCCCGACCGGGACAGAGGCGACAGAAGAAATTCGCCTGCACGCGTGGCCGAAAAAGGTTACTCGCGCTTGTTTATCAACATCGGACGGACAGATGGCATAAATCCGGCTACCTTGATGGGCTTTATTAACGACTTTATCGACAGCAAGGTCAGAATTGGCCGCATCGACCTGTTGCCAAACTTCTCTTTCTTCGAGGTGCCCGAAAGAGATGCCTCAAAAGTGGTTGGCGCATTAAAAAACAAGGAGTACAACGGACGTAAAATTTCCGTGGAACTGTCTCAGGCAAAAGACGAAAGACAGGGTGGTTACCCGGAGCGTAAAGGTTCTTATCCCCGAAATAACGCACCAAGAGATAATTACTCCAAAAACAGAAAACCACGCAAACGGTAAATAAAAATTTCAACTGATAATTGAGGGGCTATATAATCAAAATAGTCCCTTTTTTTAACTGTATTTTAACTAAAAAGATACCAATAGATATTATTTATCACTAATTTACACTAAAAGCGGGTGATATAAATAGTTGATTTCCAGTTTTATGCTTATATTTAAAATATATTCATCTAATAAATCTATAAAAAAAGAATTTATCTTGGATGTTTAATAAAAAAGATTATATCTTTGTGAAAGAGAAATGCTTTATATACTGTTGATAAACAGTAAACTAAGAATAAAATTAAGTGTTATGAGAACAATTAAACCAAACAGTTTTGAAGATAAGTTGGTGGACTTGCAAAACAACATGTTGAATTTTGCTCTTACCCTCACAACAAACAGAGAAGAAGCGAAGGATCTGTTACAGGAAACCACGCTGCGCGCGCTGGATAACAAGGAGAAATATTACGAAAACGTAAATTTCAAAGGCTGGGTGTTCACCATTATGCACAACATATTTGTGAACAACTACAGGCGGATTGTGCGCATTCAAACAATGGTAGATCAAACAGAAAATCTCTATCACCTTAATTTGCCTCAGGATTCGGGCTTCGATACACCGGAAGGCGCCTATACCGTTGCCGAGATAAATAAAGCCATAAACAGCTTTAGCGACGAGTACAAAACGCCGTTTTCGATGCACGTAGCAGGCTTCAAGTACGAAGAAATAGCGCAAAAACTCGAGCTACCCATAGGAACAGTAAAAAGCCGGATTTTCTTTGCCAGAAAAAGATTGCAGGAAATGCTGAACGATTACAAGTATCAGGACAGAGGATAAATACACATATATATAATATGGAAAAACCGCATTTGAATGATTTTCAGATGCGGTTTTTTTGGTGTTTTTCCGTTTTTATGAACGTATTGAAATAGGCTGCTTCGAATAAAATTAGTAGCTAGTCGTGTTTTATTTTGCAACAACTAATGAATATCAACAAAATTCAGTAATTTAGTAACCTGTATTCAAACAAATTTGGAATGGAAGAATTAAAACAAAAAATAAGCTTGTTGGCTGAAGTTTATTCTGCAAATCTCAAAGAGAAGATTGATGCACGGAAAGAAGAAATGAAGGCTGACGATAATTCTCATTATCTAATCTATAGGGTATTCGGAATTACAACCCACGAAGGAATGCTTATTGATGAGTACCAAAATACAGGACGATTTCTTTATAAATATGCCGGTTCATTTTTGGAAGAAGCTGCAACGCTGTGTCTTAATTACAAATTTCCGGAGGGAGTTAAGACTAAGATTGAAAATACAAATGGACAAAAGCCCAAAACGTTTGAAATTGATTTTCTTAATGACCATGATGCACTAGAGGTTAAGTGGAGAGATGCAACAACCGATGGCGATCATATTACAAAAGAACACACCAGGGTTCAAGTGATTCGGGCACAGGGATATAAACCCATTCGGGTTATGTTCTATTATCCTCAAAGAGCACAAGCTATTCGGATTCAAGAAACATTAAAGACACTTTATGCAGGTGCAGGTGGAGAATATTATGGCGGAGATGAAACTTGGGAATATTTACATAGATACACAGGAATTGACTTAAAAGCGATTTTAACGGATATTGCAAACGAAAGGACACCTAAGGATGGAAATTAATAAAATTATTCATGGCGATTGCGTTGAAAAACTTAAAGAAATAGAAAGTGATAGGGTTGATTTAATTTATTTTGATCCGCCATTTTTTACTCAACGCAAGCATACTTTAAATAATAAAGACAATTCTAAGACCTACGAATTTGATGATAAGTATAGCTCTTTGGAAGACTACCTATCACTCATCGAAAATGTTCTCGAACAGAGTAAAAGGGTATTAAAGGATACCGGAAGCGTCTTTTTACATTGCGACAAAACGGCTTCTCACCATATTAGAATAGTTTTAGACAGCGTATTTGGAAAAGAAAATTTTCAGAGTGAGATAATTTGGTATTATAAACGCTGGTCTAATTCAAAGAAAGGTCTTTTAAACGCTCATCAGGTTATTCTATTTTACTCAAAAACAGCAGATTTTAGGTTTAACAAGCTTTATACAGATTATTCCGTAACGACAAATATTGACCAAATATTACAGGATAGGGAACGCGATGAGAATGGTAAATCGGTTTATAAAAGAGATGAAAATGGCAATATAATATGGGGGAAAGAGAAAAAAGGAGTACCCCTCTCCGATGTATGGGAAATTCCCTATTTGAATCCAAAAGCCAGAGAACGTATTGGCTATCCGACACAAAAGCCCGTTTTATTAATAAATCAAATCATAAACATTGCGACAAATGAAGGGGACTTGGTGTTAGACCCTTTTTGTGGAAGTGGAACTACATGTGTATCGGCCAACTATTTAAAGCGGAATTACATTGGTATCGACATTTCTAAAGATGCAGTGGAACTGGCCGAAATTCGACTTAAAGAGATGATTGTGTCGGAATCTAATTTGTTAAATAAAGGGATAGGCGAGTATATTGAAAAATCGGAGAAGGAACTTGCAATACTTCAAAATATGAATGCTTTTCCCGTTCAACGAAATGCCGGTATTGATGGCTTTTTGAAAGAGCATTGTGATGGAATGCCTGTTCCTGTAAAAATTCAAGGCAAATACGAAAGCCTTGAAGATGCCATTGAGAAACTGGAAAAAGCTTCTATTAATAAAGATTATGCGATGAAGATAGTCGTTCAAACAAAAGAAACGAATGTTAGCCGTCTTTTCTACTTACAAACAAATGTTGTAATAATAAAATCGCTTGAATTACAGGTTAAAAACCTTCATAAAAGATTTTTAGCAACTTCTTAACAAGCCCTCATTACCCATTTTTATAAAACACAACCGGTGCGAATCTGCAATTCGCACCGGTTTGTGTTTTTACTATTTCAATCTCCCCTCCCTACAAATTCAAAGTCTTGTCTTTCGGATATTTCACGCTGTAGGCGGTTTTGAATGTGCGGGTTTCGCCCGGTTTCAGTTCAAATTCCCACACCAGCACACCTACTTCTTCGTTTCGGTGGGTTGTTGCCGTTGTTTCTTTCAGTATCTCAACTTCTATTTCTTTCTGCGTCGAAAGCGGATACTGGTCTTTCAGAATCATCTTTATCGCTTGATTCTGGTTGTTTTTTACGGTCAACTGATAAACGAACTCCTGCTTGGTATCGTTCCCCAGGAATTTCTTGCTGCTGAAGTCCTGCAGTTTCTCGCGTTTCACCGTTACCCGCTTGTCTGTTCCCAAGGTAAGGGCTAATTTTTCGAGCGTAGAATTTACATCTATCAATGTCTTGCCTACATAAGTCCCGTCGTAGGTTATATTGGCATTTCCGGTCAGCAAGCCCAGTTGCTCCCAATTGCTTATTTCGGCCACCAGGAAAGTTTCTCCGTCAAGCTTTGGAGCCGAGTAATAGCTAAATTTGGCAGGCACATCCAATGTTTGCAAGTCAATGCTTTGCTCTTTTCCGTTTCCTTCGATGGTATAGGGCAATGCGATGCTGTACGTCTTATTTAGTTGGTTCTCTTCTTGGGAAACAAAGTCCCCCATACTGTTTTTCAGTGTGATGAGGATAACCCCGTTTGTTGCTCGGGAGCCATACAATGATGTGGCATCCGCACCATTCACCACTTCCACGTTCTTTATCATATTCGGGTCAATATTTTCCCGCTCTTCTTGCGTAACGACTTTTCCATCAACAATAATCAATGGCTGACCGCTTTCGGCTGCTGAGGCAGCTTCACGAACCATCATCTTCGGGCTAACAACTACCTCGGCCAAAGCATTCGCATCATACGACATCTTATTTTGAGCAACAAGAGCGTTGCCCATCTTTCTGTTGTAAAGATAGTTTTCCTGAAAGGCCAAAAACCAGGCATTGAATAAAGGCGCTATTTTCCCTTTACTCGGCGCCGAAGTTGAGAGCGTGAGTTTCACTTTGTCCCAGTCCATTCCGGTTGTTTGTTTCACTTTGGCTTTGGAGGCTATTTTGATTGGGTTACCTATCCCCATCACATTTATGTCGTAATAGGGCGTCCATCCCGAAGCTGTCGTATAGTAGCTTATTGTGAAGTCGGACGAAACATTCGTTGGCGAAGTCAAGCTCAACTTTAATACCCCCGATGTTTTGATATTTTTCACCGATTCCTGATTCAGTTGATCTTGCAACACATAGATGCGTTCTTCGGATTTTTCCTGTATTTCTTCCAACGACCGCTTTTCGTTTTGCAACTCAATGGATTTCGATTGGTAATAATCCATCATTTTCACCAGTTCTGCAACACTTAATCCGGTTTGGGCGCCGGCAATACTCTTATTGGCTTGCAAAAGTCCCAACAGGTCTTCGTTCGTTTTCAGTTTTACTTCCGCAGTCTTAATTTGCTTTTGGTATATGCTTATCGAATCCCGAAGTTTCTTCTCGGTTGCCGAACCCGCTTGAGGATTCAGGTGGTCAATAGAATACTCGTATGAAGTGATGATAGCTCCACCAGTCGCATTTATTTTCAGGCTGTTCCGGTCGATATTGGGGCTCAGGCCCTCTATCTGTATCTCGTTTTCGCCTTTGAGCAAAGCCGACGATGCTTTATGAGTCAACTCGGCTCCCTGAAAAAAGACGGTTGCTGTTTGCAAAGACGACTTTACCGTCTTTTTTTCCGAAAATACATTCAACGAAATCAGCAGACTTGCCGATACGGTTAAAAGAACGATTTTTAATTTCATAATAGTAATTTATTAAATAAACGTATTTCAAGTGTTTAATGTTCAAAGTTTCAGGTTCAAGGTTCAAAGTTCAAAGTCTCAAACCTTGAACCTGAAACTTTGAACTTTTAATTAACGACTTCAAAGGCTCCGTTCAACCGTATATCTTCGGACGAGCTGCCCACCATCACCGAGAATGTGCCCGGTTCAACAACAAACTGATTGTTTTTGTTCCACAAGCCCAGTTCCTGAGGAGTAAGTACAAATTCTACGGTTTTTTCTTCTCCCGGCAACAGGTGAACCCGCTCAAACCCACGAAGAACTTTCACGTAGGTGGTAACCGAACTAATATCGTCGTGCAGGTAGAGTTGAACAACTTCATCTCCGGCAATTTTTCCCGTATTCTTCACTTTGCAGCTAAGATTAACCGAGCCTTGTACCCCTATTTCAGGATTCTCTATTTTCAGGTTGCTGTAAGCAAAAGTGGTGTAGCTCAGGCCGTAACCAAAAGGATACAGCACCCCGTTAACACGAACATGCCCCTTGGAGTCCGAGCCCGGTTTGAATGGGAACGCAAAAGGTATTTGCCCTACCGATTTGGGGAAAGTTACAGCCAGTTTTCCACCCGGATTGTTATCGCCGAACAGCGTTTGAGCTACCGCCTTGCCCATAAATTCGCCAGGGAACCAGCCGTGTACGATGGCTTTAATGTATTTATTCGCCCAGTTGATGGTTGAGGCGCGACCGTCAATCAAGACCAGCACAACCGGTTTGCCTGTTTCATAAACGGCCTCCAGCAGTTTTTGCTGTCTTCCGGGCAAATCGAGGTTTGTACGCGAATATTCTTCACGCACCGTCAATTCATTTCCGCCTAAGACTAAAATTGCTACGTCCGATGTTTTTGCCAGCGCCACCGCTTCGTCTATCGACTGTTTTTCTTCGTTATCCAGGGCTACATCATACAGTTCGCTCTCGGGGAAGTACTTGTCTATTATATCACAGCCCTTGGCATATTGCACATCGGCAGTCGGCAAATAGGCTTTAATTCCGCTGTAAACAGTTTGTATGGGGGCATTGGCCGGTCCGTAGCGGCAAATAAGGTTCTTTACTTCATCGGCATTAGGACCTATAACAGCCACTTTTTTCAGGCCCTTGGATAGCGGAAGCAGATTGCCCTCGTTTTTAAGCAGTACCAGCGACTCCAAAGCAGCCTTCAACGATAAATCCTGATGCGATTTACTATGCACAATATTGTTTACTGCCTTCAGGTCTCCTTTATACGGATTATCGAAAAGTCCCAGTCCGAACTTTATTCTCAGCACATCCGAAACCCGTTCGTCAATTGTTTTCTGCGCTATTTTCCCTTCTTCAATGGCTTTGCGGAGGGGCAAGATAAAATTGTGAGGCAGCGAAAAATTAGTCCGCACGTTCAGTCCGGCATTAATTACCTGAGCCGCCACATCCTCATCGCTCGAAGCAACCCGGTGTTTCGACTTCAAAAATTCAACTGCCTCGCTATCGGATACAACATAACCTTTAAAACCAAACTGACGGCGCAATATCTCGGTCAGGAAGTAATAACTGCCGGTAATGGGTTCCCCGTCATAATCGTTGTAAGAACTCATCACACCCAAAGCGCCTGCCTCCTGAAAAGCTTTTCGGAAGGGCTCCATGTATAATGTGCGCATCTCGCGGGGCGCAACATGCGGATCGGTTCGCGTTCCGGCATCGCGTCCACCCACGGGAATGCTATATACGGCAAAATGCTTTGGCGTCGAAATTAAGCCGTTTTCCTGCAATCCGGTAATCATTTGTTTTCCTAATTCTCCCGCCAGATAAGGGTCTTCGCCGTAAGATTCAACCACCCGGCCCCAGCGAGGGTCCTGGGCAATATCGAGTATGGGAGAATAGATATTGGTGTAGCCCAAAGCGTTTGCTTCGGCAGCCGTAACAGTTGCTATTTGGCGGATAAGTCCTTTGTCCCAGGTTGCCCCTTGTCCGCACTGTGCCGGAAACATGGTCGCCCGGTCGTGGCACAACCCGCGAATACCTTCATTGGTGTAATCGACCGGAATGCCCAGGCGTGTAGATTCTACAAACCAGCGTTGGATAGCTTGCCGGTTTTCAATACTGTTTGTGTAAGGGAACGACAATTCCGACTTAAAATTACCCAATCCGTTGGCTTGTTCGTCGATATTGGCGATTCCGTCTTTCCATATTTCATTTTTCCATTCAGGCGTAGGAAGCGCATCGGTCAACACCCTCCCCGAACCGTAAAGGGTTGCCATCTGGCAGGTTTTTTCATCCATCGACATTTGCGACAGAAGGTCTTGAACACGTGTTTCCAATGGAGCGGCAGGGTCTTCGTAAACGTCTTTTACGCCGTTTTTATTAAAGTCAATCCATCCTTTTTTATAGATTGAATTTTTATTTTGCGACACTACCGGCTGAATGCTTCCCCAGGAAACAAGCAAGCAGAGAATAAAACTGGCTTTCGATTTCAACATCATGTTATCAGAATAGTTAGTTAGTTTATTTTTTTGTCCAAAGGTAGTTTTTCAATCTTAATAGGCGTATTAAATTTATATTAATTGGGAATTAAAAGTTGGGAATAAACCGATTTTAATTGTTTTTTAAGGAACATACCGAAAATGAGGAGGGGAATATCCGAACACAGAAAAAACGCAAATTACGCGGATTATGCGAATTATCGCAAATAATTTTATGAATTGATATATAAATTGCCATAATTTGCATTTAGTCCCGCAGGGGACGGTACTTTATTAACCGTATGCTTTAGCTTACGGATAGACAATCGCCTCCTGCAAGCAAGTCCCGCAGGGACGACACTTGGACACGCTATCAAGTGTCGCCCCATGCGGGGCTTAGGCTACTGTGTTGTCTGTCAATCCGTAAGCTAAAGCATACGGTTAATAAAGTGACGTCCCCTGCGGGACTAAACACAGAGTTTTACTGGTGAGCCTGTTTTTTCACAACCTGATACAAACAAAAAGGACGAGCTTCACAGCCCATCCTTTTCCTAGCTAATAAACAATCCTCTGGGATTTCACCAGAAATAAATATAAAACGCCGCGGTGATGGCCAAGATAATAGTAGTGTGAATAATATCCCACTTATCCCAGCTCGCGCGGGTTTGCGCTTTTTGCTCCGGATCAACCGAACCAAATGTAAGTCCTTGTATTTGTGCCGCCGGCGCTGCTTTTGTAAATTTACTTACCAGCATAATCACAATAATACAAACTAAAAACATTCCTCCACAGAAGAATAACCAGTTGACATCATAGAACAAATACTTGAACCAGTTGTCTCCACTTGTTAATCCGGCTTCGGACGTATAATATACTTTTGCTCCCAAACGTGTAATACCGATAATAAAACCGGATATTAATCCCCACATACCTCCCTTGGGTGTAATCCTTTTCGATAGAATTCCCAACAGGAATGCCGCGGCAATACCGGGAGCAAGAACCGATTGAACATCTTGCAAATAGTTATAAAGCACCGACCCTACACTTTTCATCACAGGAATCCAGAGAATACCGAGTATCACAATTACAACAGTTGCTAACCTGCCGACTTGCAATAATGTCTTTTCTGAGGCCTGTGGCTTGACTCTTTTATAGAAGTCAATGGTAAATAACATGGCCGACGAATTAAACAATGATGCTAAAGAACTCATTAAGGCTGCTAAGATACCACAAACTACCAAACCTTTGACACCTGCGGGCAATAATTTTGCAACTAATGTTGGAAATGCTGCATCGGCGGACGACATTGTGAAAACTTCCCCATTAACAACAACTCCATTTTTCATCATTGCAAAGGCAATCATACCCGGGATAAGGAACAGAAACACAGGCGTTAGCTTTAGGTAGGCTCCGAATATTGTACCTCTACGGGCTTGCTTTTCATCTCTTCCCGACAAAACCCGCTGCACAATATACTGGTCGGTACACCAATACCAAAATCCGATAATAGATGAACCTATCAGTACTCCCAACCAAGGGAAGTTTTCATCACTATTGCTCCTTATCAGATTTGTCATGCTATCCCCGTATTCGTTTACAGGTGTTGCACGTGTTGCCTCAAGTACAGCATCCCATCCTCCAACAGCCTGAAGACCAAGTACCAAGATTATTATTGATCCTAACAACAATATCGGCGTTTGTAACACCGATGTGTAAAGAACCGATTTCATTCCTCCTATCACCGTATAAAGCGCCGTGATTAACACTAAGCCTATTGCGGCAATCCAGAAGAAATCAATACCAAACATTTGGTCGATACCAAACACCTCTTTAAATACAAGACCTCCCGCATACACGGTTACTGCAACTTTGGTGAGTACATAACTAACCAACGAAATAACCGAAAGTATAGTTCTCGACTCCTTATTGTATCTTCTTTCCAAAAATTCGGGCATGGTCAACACCATACTTCTCGAATAAAAAGGTACAAATACCCACCCCAAAATCAAGATCATCCAACCTTGAATTTCCCAATGAGCCATCGCCATCCCACTCGAAGCCCCTGCTCCTGCGAGACCAATTAAATGCTCGGATCCAATGTTAGAAGCGAAAATCGAAGCGCCAATAGCGAGCCATGTCGCATCTCTTCCTGCTAAAAAATAATCACCCGAACTATCTTGCTTTTGCTTAAACACCCAAATGACGATCGCAACAAGCAACAGTGCAAATATACTAATTACAATCCAATCTAACAACGCCATAACAATATAAGGTTATAAGTTTATAATTTATTAAATAATTCACGCTCTGTAAATCGTCCTAATTTCAGGTACCTTTCATACAAAGCCATATAGGTTTTGTGATTTTCCTTATCAGGAAAGTACTCGAAAGCGAAGCCTAGTCCCATTTTTTGCTGAGCGGTCTCAATATCGGGATATACTCCGGCGACAACTGCTGCAAACATGGCTGCCCCAAAAGCGCAGGCCTGTTCGGCTTTGGCTACTTTTATCGGCATACCCAACACATCGGCTAAGGTTTGCATCACAAAAGGCGATTTCAGGGAGATTCCCCCGATACCGATTACGGTGTCTATTTCAATTCCATTTTCGATAAAACGGTCGATAATCGCTTTTGAACCGAAAGCCGTAGCTTCGACCAGCGCCTTGAAAATAAGCGGCGCAGAGCTTGCCAGATTTAATCCGCTTATTGTACCTTTCACCAGTTGATTGGCATCGGGCGTACGGCGGCCATTCATCCAATCGACAGCCAGAATTCCACTTTCGGATACCGGAATAAGCATCGCTTCTTTAGACAAAACCGGAATAATTTTATCGAGCGTTTCTTCTATCAGTTTTTCTTTTGTTTCGCCATCAATCAGCAACGATTCCCTGATAATATTTTCGACAGGCCAGGCTATCACCGACTTAAACCAGGCATAAATGTCGCCAAAACCCGATTGTCCGGCTTCTAAGCCTATCATGCCGGGAATAACCGAACCGTCAACTTGTCCGCAGATGCCGGGTACGAGTTTGCCCTCCATATCTTTGTAAGGCGCCACCATAATATCGCAGGTGGACGTTCCGATAACACGCACAAAAGCTTTGGGGCCAATTTCGGCTCCAACAGCGCCCATGTGGCAATCGAAAGCGCCTACGCCCACAGCCACATTGGTTGTTAAACCCAGGCGCTTGGCCCATTCCGGCGTTAAATTGCCAACTTTCACGTCGCTGGTATAAGTGTCGTCAAAAAGCCGTTCGCGGAATCCTTTCAACAAAGGCTCTATGGCCACCAGAAACTCTTCGGAGGGAAGTCCGCCCCATTCTTTCAGCCACATGGCTTTGTGTCCGGCGGCGCAGCGACCTCTGATAATTTCGGCGGGTTTTGTTTTACCGGTAATCAAGGCCGGCATCCAGTCGCAATGCTCTATCCAGCTGTAGGCATCCTGTCGGATTGTTTCGTCTTCTTTGAGCACATGCGCTATTTTTGCCCATACCCATTCGCTGGAATAGATACCGCCCTCGTAGGCTGTGTAATCAATCTCCCAGCTTTTGGCCAGTTTATTTATTCTGGCAGCCTCTTCTACGGCCGTATGATCTTTCCAGAGAACAAACATGGCGTTCGGATTTTCGGCAAACTCGGGCATTAAAGCCAGGGGTTGCCCCTCCTCATTTATCAATACAGGCGTACTGCCGGTGGTATCGAACGATATGCCCACCACCTTTCCGGCTATGTCCTGCGGCGCTTTAGCCAAGGCTTCTTTCACCGATTCTTCGAGCGCTTCAACATAATCGAGGGGGTGCTGCCGGTACTGGTTCTTGGCCGGAACGCAATATTTCCCTTCTTTCCAACGCTTGTAGTACTTCACCGACGAAGCAATCTCTTTTCCTGTTTCTACTTCAACAATAACAGCCCGGCACGAATCCGAACCATAATCCAGTCCTATTGTATATTTCATTGCAAGGCCTTATTAAGCAGGTAATACACCTCGTTCACTTTTAATTCAAATTTGAATTTATTGAAAGTTGTATCGTTGTCGATAGTTACGAGTTCGATGCCCGCAATTTCGGCATAATCTTCCAGATTTTCAACAGTCAGCGAGTAAGAAAAACTGGAGTGGTGTGTTCCTCCGGCCAGAATCCAGGCTCCTGCGCCAATTTCCAGATTGGGTTGAGGCTTCCATAAAGCACAAGCGACCGGTAATTTCGGCAAGGCTTTGGGCTCGATGACGTCCACCTTGTTGACTATCATGCGGAAACGGTTTCCCATATCCACGATAGTGGCGGCAACGCCTTCGCCGGTGTGAGCCTGAAATACCAAGCGGGCGCAAGTTCCCGAATCGCCGATACCCAGAAAATGCACTTCGATGCGCGGTTTTTTAGCGGCTATTTCGGGGTTGATTTCCAACATGTGCGCTTGAAGAATCGCGCTGTTGGCTCCATCAAAATTCAAGGTATAGTCTTCGAGGAAGGATTGTCCGCCGACTAAGCCTTGTCCCATTACCCACATGGTGCGTACCAAGGCAGCTGTTTTCCAGTCGCCCTCGGCTCCAAAGCCATAGCCTTCCGCCATCAGCCGTTGCGATGCCAATCCCATGAGTTGCTTCATGCCTTCCAGTTCGTCGAAACTGGTGGTAAATGCTTTCGCTCCTTTTTCTTCCAAGAAACGGCGCAAACCGATTTCCTGAGCGGCAGCATCGCGCACATATTGGTGTTTTTCCTGTCCCTTTTTGCAATTATCGGCAAAATCGTACAGTTTTTCGTACTCGGCAATCAGGGCATCAATTTCTGCTTCGGTAACGGCCTCAACAAATGGCGCTAATTTGGCAATTGGTGCATTGTCCACATGATAGCCCAACCGGATTTCGGCTTCCACTTTATCGCCATCGGTTACGGCAACATTATTCATATTGTCGCCGAAACGGATGATACGCATATCCTGTGCATCGGCCCAGGCGGCAGCTACCCGCATCCAACCGGCAATTTTTTCGTGAGTAGCCTGGTCTTTCCAATAGCCGACAACCACTTTTCTGTTTTTGCGCAAACGGCTTACGATATGCCCAAATTCACGGTCGCCATGAGCCGATTGATTCAGATTCATAAAATCCATATCAATTTCGCTCCATGGAATTTCCTTATTAAACTGCGTGTGAAGATGCAGTAAAGGTTTTTGGAAATTTTTCAGGCCATGTATCCACATTTTGGCAGGCGAGAAAGTATGCATCCAGGTAATAACACCGATGCATCGAGTATCGTTATTAGCATCGGAAAAGGTTTTTGAAACCTCAACAGCTGAATTAACGGTTCCCTTGTAAACAACTTTTACAGGGAGAGTTCCCGAATTATTCAAGCCCTTTACTATTTCGGCAGAGTGAGAATCGACTGCAACAACAGCATCTCCACCATACAAAAGTTGTGCTCCTGTTACGAACCAAACTTCTAATTCTTTAAAATCCATGATATTTATTTTTTAAGTTATAACTAGCCCTTCCGCCCCCCGTAGGGAGGATTTTAAGCCTCCCCTACGGGGAGGTTAGAGGGGCTCATTGTCCATAATATGCGCCCGGCCCGTGTTTTCGGAAGAAGTGCTTTTTAATCAGTTCTTCGTTCATCTTCAAACCGGAATTTATATTGAATGAGATATAGGCCATTTTTGCTATTTGTTCCAGCACAACCGCGTTATGCACGGCATTATGTGCATCTTTGCCCCAGCTAAAAGGTCCGTGATTGTTCACCAGCACGGCAGGAGTATAATTTTCGTTTATGTCCCTGAACCGTTCAACAATGACCTTGCCTGTTTCCTGTTCGTAATTGCCTTCCACTTCTTCGGGCGTCATAAAACGGGTACAGGGCACAGCGTCTTTGAAGTAATCGGCGTGTGTTGTTCCTATATTCGGAATGTCGCAACCGGCTTGCGCCCAGGCTGTTGCATAAGTAGAGTGGGTGTGTGCTATCCCGCCTGTTTCGGGAAAAGATTTATACAATACAAGATGTGTAGGCGTATCAGACGATGGCTTCAGCCGCCCTTCGACAACTTGGCCTTCGATGTCCACTACCACCATATCTTCGGGCTTCATCACATCGTAAGAAACCCCCGATGGTTTGATGACCACCAGTCCCGAAGACTTGTCGATGGCGCTGACATTGCCCCAGGTAAAAATAACCAGACCATGCTTCACCAAATTGATATTGGCATCAAAGACTTCTTTTTTCAATGCTTCCAACATACGCTATTCAGATTCTAAAAATGTTTTCATCTGCAATATTAATAATAAGTGTAGAGATATACACTTATATTTCGTATGTTATAAAACATATCTCGAAAAAAAGTTCAAGATTTGATGTGGGGGGATGTGTCAAAAGTCTGTCATCCCGTGCCTGACACGGGATCTCCTGAGTAAACGTGCAATGATTTTCAGGAGATTGACTAAGGCCGATTTACGCTCCGCTCCAATTGCGGGTCGGGGGCCCGCAATGACAAAAGAATCAGTAGAGACGTGGCGCGCCACGTCTATGAACAAGGGTACTGCCCTATGCTATTGCTTAAAGGCTTTCAGCCTTAGCCTATTCGGACTTTTTTCATGCGTTTGCCTAGATACTGCCTTAACCTGAAATTTTGGATTACAACGAAAAAAAATACCCTTTCTTCAAAAGAAGACCATATTTCTCTTGATCGAATGAATAATAATACGCTCCTCTTTTCGAGCTGGACTTATCTTTATCGGCGTGTTTCTTGAGAATATCCATTTCCAGAATTCTTTTTCTGAAATTCCGTTTATCCAAAGGCCGCTGATAAATGGCTTCGTACAAGGTTTGCAGTTGTGGAAGCGTGAATTTTTCGGGTAGAAGATTGAAGCCGACCGGTTGGGTGGCAGCTTTCTTTTTCAGAATGTTGAGTGTATCGCTCAGAATGCGGTTGTGGTCAAAAACAAGTTCGTTTACTTTTTCCAATTCAACCCAACGCGCATTGTGTGTTTCACACAGCTCATCATCAAAGGTTTGCATGTCTATCAAGGCATAATAGGCGATGGAAATCACCCGCTCTCCTATATCGCGACCCACTTCTCCGTAGGCGCCTACCTGCTCCATGTATATATTTTCTATGCCGGTGTATTCGGATAATACGCGGGTCGCTGCCTCATCTATGTTTTCATCCACACGAATAAATCCGCCCATCAACGAATCTTGTCCTTTAAGGGGTTCAAAAATTCGCTTGGTAATTAATAAATAGAGTTTATCGTCTCTAAAACCGAGTATAAGGCAATCGACCGACAGGTAAAATTTTTCTTGTTCCTGATAGAAATATGGCGTCATTTTTTTTGCTCAATAATTTGAAGACTAGTACACATTATATGTATAGTCGCACAAAATTACATATAAAAATCTAATTTGGGTACATTTGGCAGGGCAAACGCATGAAAAAATTTAGTACCACTATTACGAATGAGATTCCTCCCTTTGGTCGGAATGACTCGCCTGTTAGTGGTTTAAAGGATGAGGAAGCGGCGGCGAAGCCGCCGCTTCCTACTCTCCTCTTCCCAAAAAGGAGACAGTCATTCCGACCAAAGGGAGGAATCTCCTGCTCATGTCAGCAACTTTACCGAAAGGCATAAGCAGTAAAATTTTTCATGCGTTTGCCCTGGTACATTTGGCCGATACAAAAATTCAGCGGTATTATTTGGCCCCGGCAAACTTCTTTTCCATATCAAGCAATCGCTGCTTCACATCCAATCCGTAGGCATATCCGCCCAATTTGTTACCGGTATTGACGACCCTGTGGCAAGGAACGATAATGGCTATATTGTTCTTCCCGTTGGCCGAACCTGCCGCGCGGCAGGCATCAGCCGAGCCTATCGCTTCCGCCTCGTTTTTGTACGAAACCGTTTGCCCGTAAGGAATAGTCAGAAGATACTCCCATGCTTTTTGTTGGAAGGCGGTGCCTGTTTGTTTCAGGGGCAAATCAAATTCAAAGCGTTTGCCCGAAAAATATTCGTCCAACTGTTTCTGTGCTTCCAAAAGTACAGGGCTTGTTTTTTCTTCCTTCTTTTCTGCTGGAAGAACAATACTCAGACCTGTAATGTAACCGTCTGTCTCGGCAATCTCAAGAAGACCAACCGGAGAATTGTAATAACTGAGATTCATATTTTTCCTTTTTTAGGTGATTTTTGCGCCGGTCGCCAACTCCAGTTCACCATTTGGCGCAATCTTCTCAGAAAACGCTTGGAGGGTTTATCTAAAATGTACGATTCGATATGTCGCTTTTTCTTTTCTTCGAGAATTTCATCCACTTTTATCAGTATTCCGGTTTCTTCCACGCTGCCAAATTCCTCGTTCACCGCAGTGCCGAATACCTTCATGTGTGGCGAAAGTCCCATATACGCATTCATCAGCGGAGGAATATTAATGCCCAATCGGCGGACGGCTGAGTTCAGTATCCGGTAATTCGTTTTTATGTTATCGGCATAAAACATCGTGGCCAGTACATCGTCCGAGGCGTTGATTTTAACCGATTGCTTCGGCCAGATAAGCTTGTCGGGGTCGGGGAAATGTTTTTTCATGAAGTACAGAATCATGTCCCTCGCTTCGGTGTTGTAAGTGTCGAACATGGTCATTTTGCCGAAGAAATATTTCATCGACGGGTCGGCGACAGACAGTGCGCCCAGCCCGTCCCACAGGTTGTCCAGCGCAAATATGCCTTTTGTCCCTGCCCGGGTAGTCTGGTACTCGAGCGATACAAACGAGCGCCCCAATTCAAACGTACAGGGGAGGTACTCGTCTATAAACTTTTTCGAGAAATGGAATAGATGGGAGGTTGCCAAAATAGGTTCGCCCTGTGGGTCGAATTTAATATCCGGCCCGCAAATAAACCGGTAGCCGCCCAGAATTTCTTCCGATTCGGGGTTCCAGACAATCAATTGTTTGTAGGGATTGTCCATCGTATCAAACTCGTCTATGTCGATCGAGAGCCCTGTGCCTCCGCCATAATAACGAAAAGCGATTTCCCTCAACCGGCCTATTTCGCGCATAATATTCGGCGAATTGTGGTGCGTAATAATGTAGATTTCGTTATTGGCCTTGTTGGTGTTTCGCAGGAACTTGTCCTTCGATAACTCGGCCTTTATCAATCGCTTATCTACGGGAGGAATTATATTTTCCATATAGAGTATTATGTGCTTATCAGACTTTATATTAAAGAGTAAACTTTTTCTTTCACCTCATCCGCCCATGCCGAAGGCGTTTTAGACTTATCAAAGCTTTGCCACGGAATAGGTTCTCCGAATATGATTGTGAACGTTTTATTTTTGTTTTTGAACATTTCGTCGGGCAAAAATACCAACTCAAAATTAAATTTTATTCCTAATCGTTTTCTAAGGTTTGCAAATCTATAAAAGAAATTTGAATTGCAAGCATCAAAATAAACAGGAATAACATCCCGCTTGGTTTCAATGGCTTTGAGGATAAACATTTTTTTCCACTTCAAATCACAAATTTTCCCCTTTATTTTCCGCGAACACAGTCCGGCAGGGAATGTAATCAGCTGATTATCGGATGCAAAAGCCTCATTCATTAAACCGGCAGCATTTCGCGATTGCGAGCCGTATTTATTTATCGGGACAAAAATCGACCGCAGGTTTCTGATGTTAAGCAACAAATCATTTACAGGATATTTGATTTTTTTGTCAAATTTCTCACCAATCACCGCCGATAGACAGATGCCGTCCAACCCGCCCAGGGGATGATTGGATGCAAAAATATAGCGCCCCTCTTTGTTTAGCTTGTCCACGCCCTCTACCCGGAGATTGAGATTGAAGTAATCGACAACAGATGCCATGAAATCAACCCCGTCCCGGTCGGCGTACAGGGTCAATATCTCGTTCAGTTCGTCCTGATGTATCTTTCTTTTCAGGTACGAAATGCAACATTCAGGTATTTTTCTGTAAATTTCAGGGGCTTTCCCTTTTATGACTTTGTCTAAATCAATTAATTTCTGCTCTTCCACTTTTATGCCTGTTTTCAATACATTATTGCCGCCCGTAAAATTAACACTTTTCGCGGAAATACAGCAGAAAAAAAGATAAAAATCCAATTGATTATACGAATCATATACGCAAGCAGCTATCTCCTGAATAGAGGGTTGAAGATTATAAATATCAACCTGTTGAAAACTTTTTCAAAACTTTAGTGTTCAAAAGTGGGGGAAAGTGGATTATTTTATACCTTTACGGTCATATATATTAATGTGGTCGGAATTATGATTCGGTTTTTAGGAAATATAGAAGCAAAATTAGACGCAAAATCTCGTGTTTTTGTGCCCGCTTCTTTTCGTAAAATACTGCAATCATCGGGGCAGAACGAGCTAATTCTGCGGAAAGATATTTTTCAGAATTGCCTGGCGCTCTATCCCTTGGTTGTGTGGGAAGAGGAAGTTGCCTGCCTGCGCTCTCGCCTCAACCGGTGGGATAAAAATCAGCAACAGCTGTTTCGCCAGTTCGTTGTCGAGGTCGAACACCTCGAAATGGATGCAAGCGGGAGAATATTGATTCCGAAACGTTGCCAGTTGATGATTGGCATTGAATCGGAAATCAGGTTCCTGGGCGTTGACAACACCATCGAAATATGGACAAAAGACGGGCTCGACAACACGCTTATCCCCTCCGATGATTTTGGCGCTAAAATACAAGAACTAATGAACAATGGCTTATGAACGGCATTATAAAAGCAACCAGTTATCACACCCCCGTACTTTTGATGGAAAGTGTGGATGGAATGAATATTACCGCCGGTAGTATTTGTGTCGATACCACTTTCGGTGGTGGAGGCCACAGTCGCGAAATTTTGTCGCGGATTGGCGCCAAGGGAAAACTGCTGGCTTTCGACCAGGACGATGACGTCATGTGCAATTTGCCCAACGACAAGCGGTTGACCTTTGTAAAAGCTAACTTCAGGTTCGTTAAAAACTTTGTCCGCTACTATGGCATAGACGAAGTGGACGCTATTTTGGCCGACCTGGGCGTGTCGTCCCACCACTTCGACGACTCAATTCGCGGATTCTCATTCCGTTACGAAGACAGTTTGCTGGATATGCGAATGAATAAAAAAGCCCACAAAACAGCCGCCAACATCCTGAACGACTATACGGAAGAGCAACTGGCCTCGGTCTTTTATTTGTATGGCGAACTAAAGCAAGCGCGCAAAATTGCTTCACTCATCGTCCGCCAAAGGCAAGCGCAAAATTTTCGCACCGTACGCGATTTGTTGGATATATTGGAGCCTTTCACCGGAAAAGGGAAGGAAAAGAAAATACTGGCCCAGGCCTTCCAAGCACTTCGCATAGAAGTGAATGAAGAAATGGAAGCGCTAAAAGAAATGCTGGTTCAAGGGCTTGATATATTGAAAAAGGGAGGCCGCATATCGGTAATCACCTACCATTCGCTGGAAGACAGGTTGGTAAAGAACTTCTTTAGAACGGGAAACTTTGAAGGCAATATGGAAAAAGATTTCTTCGGAAACATCCAAACGCCGTTCAGGTTGATAAACAACAAAGTAATCATTCCCTCCGAACAAGAACAGACTGAAAATCCGCGTTCGCGGAGCGCAAAGCTTAGGGTGGCGGAGAAAATATAGGAGAAAGTATGAAATTCGACCTGAAAGAAATAAAGAAGCAAATAATGCATGTTGTAAGCGGAAGCATTCTTACCGAAGACTTCTTCTTGAAAAACACACGCTTTATGCTCTTGATATTCATGATTATAGTGCTTTATATAAGCAATCGTTATACTTGTATATCGAAAATGGGGGAAATACAGACCCTGCAAAAGAACTTGGAAGATGCCAAATACGAATCGCTGACCATATCCACCGAATTGATAGGTATAAGCCGCCAATCGCAGTTGCAATCGCTTGTCAATCAAAACGGACTGGAATTGCAAACGCCCAAAGAACCTGTATTTGAAATAGAAGAATAAGAAAGTATGCCGGAAGAATCAACTAACATAAAGAATAAGAAGGGTGCAAGAGCAATAAACCGCTACGGGATTATTGCTGTTGCGCTTTCCTGCGTCTTTGTTGCGGTTGTGGTATATATTTTTCAGATAAGGTTTGTTGAAGGGGAAATGTGGCGCGCCATAGGCGAACGGGAACGGACAATAAAAGACCGTGTTATACTGCCTAACAGAGGAAACATATACGCTGCCGACGGGCGTTTGCTGGCCACAAGCGAACCTCTGTACGGAGTCTATGTCGATTTTTTATCGGAGGGCATCAAGCACGATACGCTGATGAAGTATGTTGGCGATTTGTCGGCTGCTTTGGCCAGGAAGTTTCCCGACAAAACCGCTGCCCAGTACAAGAAAATATTTATGGATGGCTGGGCGCTAAGCCGTAAGGAGTTCGCCGAAATAGAAAAAGCAAAGTCCGAGAAATCGGGAAAGAAAGTGAAAACAAAAAGCCGCTATATCCGGATTATTAAGCGAGACGTAAACTATCCCGAATTGAAAGAGATACGCACTTTTCCTTATTTCAACAAGCGGTCGAACCAGAACGGAATGATTGCCGAAGAAAAAACCGTGCGCAAGAAACCATTCGGACGTCTTGCCGGTCGAACGATTGGGTCAATCTACAAAGAGATAAGCATGGGCGGAACCAGCGGCATCGAATTGAAATATGACTCGATACTGCGGGGCGTACCCGGAACCAAAAGCCGTCAAAAGATTCAACGGAAATGGATTGACATAGTGGATGTTCCGGCACAAGACGGTTTGGATATTAAAACAACCATTGATGTTGATATACAAGATATTGTAGAAAAAGCGCTTTATGCAAAACTGGCCGAAACCGAAGCCGAATCGGGATGCGCTGTGATAATGGAGGTAGAAACAGGCGAAATAAAAGCCATATCGAACCTCGACCGAATATCGAACGGAGCCTACGCGGAAGGAAATCCGAATGTTTTTTCATACATGTCGGAACCGGGCTCAACATTCAAGACGGCTTCGATAATGGTCGCCCTCGAAGATGGTGTTGTAACGCCGCAAGACTCGTTCTATGTGGGCGTCGGCGCCTACGCTTACGAATACAATACCAAAGGCGGGAAGCCACGCAGCAGAACAATCTTCGACCACTATTGGCGACAAAAAAAAGATAGAGGCTATCTGACTGTTGCCGAAGGAATGTATGTGTCGTCGAACATTGTTGTTGCAAAAACGATATTGAAAGGTTACAGAAATAATCCCGGTAAGTATGTACAACGCTTGTACGACTTGGGCATTACAAAAAAACTGGACTGGGACGTTCCGCTCAAAGGGAAAGAGGGAACAGCTGTTATCAGGCATCCCAAAGATAAAGCGAATCCGTGGTCGGCGACAACGCTACCCTGGATGTCGTTCGGGTACGAAACTCAGATTCCTCCCATCTACACACTCATGTTCTACAACGGCATTGCCAATAATGGACTGATGATTAAGCCATTCATTACCAAATCTTTTTTGAGAGATGGCAAGGCCGTTGAGGAATTTGAAACAGAAGTAGTCAATCCGTCCCTCTGTTCCGACAGAACCTTGAAGCAAATTCAGGATATACTGGTGGGCGTAGTGAACGAAGGTACAGCCAAAGTGGTGGATACCGACCTGTTTCAGATTGCAGGAAAAACAGGGACTGCGCTGATAGCTTCAAACGGGGGTTACAGCGGGTATTTTGTGTCGTTTTGCGGCTACTTTCCGGCTGACAAGCCCAAATATACTTGTTTTGTAGGTGTTCGTCGCCCCAAAGGCAACCCCTCGGGTGGAGGAATGCCCGGAATGGTATTCCGAAATATTGCGGAGGAAGTCTATGCGCACAATATGCGGCTATCGCCCAGTAAATGTTCCATAGATTCGGCCCTGACAAAATTGCCCCATGTAAAAAATGGGCAATACAGCAAACTGGAGACGGTATTAAAAGAACTGAATGTGGATTTTAGACTTGCGAATACCGAAAGCGAATGGGTTAGAACATCAACCGGTGATAAGTCGATAGAACTGAATAAGAATACCATTGCAAAAGATATTGTTCCCGATGTTACAGGGATGGGAGCGCGCAATGCCTTGTATCTGCTCGAAAAATCGGGATTAAAAGTCGGTTTGAGCGGTACCGGCAAAGTAATCAACCAATCGATACCAGCCGGAAACTACCTTGTTAAAGGCTCATATATAGAAGTACAATTGAATTAAAAACGGGTTGTTATGAAACTACGGGAATTATTATCAGGATTAGATGTTGTTGAAATAACAGGTAGTGATGCCCTTGATATTTCGGGGATAGCTTCCGATTCGCGGAAAGCTGTCAAAGGATCGTTGTTTGTAGCATTGAAAGGCGTTCAGGTGGACGGACACCAATACGTCTCCAATGCCATCGGACTAGGCGCAAAAGCCATTCTGTTCGATTCGGATATGGATAAATCCGAAGCCGGAGTAACCTATATAAAAGTAAAAAACTCATCCGATGCCATTGGCAAAATTGCCACCAGATGGTACGGAAACCCCTCCGAAAAGCTGAAGTTGGTTGGCGTTACCGGTACAAACGGCAAAACCACCACTGCCACGCTGCTCTACCGGATGTTTCGCCAATTGGGATACGGAGCCGGACTGCTTTCGACCGTTGCCAACTACGTGAACGAGGAGCAATATCCGGCCACGCATACCACTCCCGACCCGATTTCGCTGAACGAAATGCTGGCGAAAATGGTAGCTGAGGGATGCGAATATGTATTTATGGAGGTAAGTTCACATGCCATACATCAAAAAAGAATCGGCGGATTGAGGTTTACGGGAGGAATTTTTACCAACCTCACCCAAGATCACCTCGACTACCATAAAACAATGGACGAGTACCTGAAAGCAAAAAAAGCATTCTTCGACAATTTGCCCGAAACAGCTTTTGCCCTCACCAACGCCGACGACAAAAACGGACTGGTGATGCTTCAGAATACAAAAGCCAGAAAGCAGACCTATTCGGTAAAATCATTGGCCGATTTTAAGGCGCGCATCATCGAAAAACACTTCGACGGTACATCGCTCGAGATTAACGGCAAAGAATTGGAAGTGCATTTTGTCGGCGTTTTCAACGTCTATAACTTACTGGCCGTATATGGCGCCACCATTTTATTGGGACAGGACAAAGACGAGGCATTACGGATAATGAGCGCCCTCAAACCTGTATCGGGACGTTTCGAGACCCTGCGCTCGCCGCAGAATTATACAGCTATTGTGGATTATGCGCATACCCCCGATGCTATAATAAATGTACTGGAAACAATTCACGAAACATTGCAGGGTCGTGGACGCGTGATAACCGTTGTTGGCTGCGGAGGCAACCGAGACAAAACCAAACGCCCGATTATGGCTCGTGAAGCGGTAAAACTGAGCGATCAGGTAATTCTAACCTCCGACAATCCGCGTTTTGAAGAACCCGAAGCCATCGTAAACGATATGGCCGATGGATTAACCTCGGCAGATATGAAAAAAGCATTGTTGATTATCGACCGTGCCCAAGCAATCAGAACCGCCTGCACGCTGGCAAAAGAAGGCGATGTGATTCTGATAGCCGGAAAAGGACACGAAGATTATCAGGATATAAAAGGCGTAAAATACCATTTTGATGATAAAGAAGTGGTACAAGGAATTTTTAATTCATAGCAAAAAGAAGTATGATAACACGAATAGAAATAGATGGATTCAAATCGTTTAAGAATTTCGTAATGGAATTTACTCCTCTTACTGTAATTGCAGGGGCAAATGCTTCGGGGAAGAGTAATCTTTTTGATGCTTTACAATTATTATCCCGATTGGCAGAGGTTGATTTGAGAACTGCCTTTGGAGAGCAAAGAGGGGATGCGAGTGAATTATTTTTAAAATATGACGATAATACGGCAGCTCAGGAAATTACTTTTGCCGTTGAAATGTTGGTTGATAAGAAAATAAGAGATAATTGGGGTGGAGAAGCCGAGTTGAAATATACACGTTTGCGATATGAAATAAAAATTGCCCGCCGTAACAATGAGAAAGGATTTGAAGATTTATTTGTTGTCCACGAATCATTAGTCAATTTGAGACAGGGAGAAGATAAATGGATAAACATAATTGATAAAGATGACTTGGAGTACTGGAGACCTAAGGCTGGTCATGGTGGACGAGGTGTTTATATAGAGACGAAAGATCATAATGGAATTTCATCATTTGTTGTCTCACAGGATTTGAGACAAGGAAATACAAGGACTTATGCTGCAATAGAGGCGAAGCAAAGTCTTCTGAGTGGAATAACTACGGTGGATTTTCGGCATATTCTTGCTGCAAGAGAAGAAATGCGGAATTGGAAATTTTTGCAATTCAATCCTGAAGACCTTCGAGAACCTACCCGGCAAGAGCCGAATGCAAGTGATATGATTTCACACAGTGGGAAAAACTTAGCGGCAGCTTTGTTTCGGATAAAACAGGAAGATGAATATAGCTTAATTGAAATATCAAGGAAGTTAAATACTTTTCTGCCTGAGTTTATTGCTGTGGAAGTCTTAGATGATAGGGCAAATAAACAATTTATAATTAAGTTGAAAGGTGAAGATGGCAGGGTGTTCTCTTCCAGGGTTCTTTCGGAAGGAACTTTGCGGTTATTGGCATTATGTATTTTGTTGTATGATGATCAACACAAAAGTGTTCTTTGTTTTGAAGAACCTGAAAATGGAATTCATCCATGTAGAATCCAGTCAATGATAGATTTGCTAAAAGAATTAAGTACAGATTTTAAGGATAAAACTGTTGCTGCAAGGCAGGTAATTGTGAATACTCATTCTCCTGTATTGGTAGGAGAAATATTAAATTGGGAGAAAGATAAGTATGTAAGTATTTGGTTTGCTAATACAAACACACGTATGACGGATTTTAATAATCAAAAATATAGACTCAAAGCGACAAAGATGGTGCCCGTCATTAAAGATGCACAGGCTATCATAAGTGGGTTTTCTAATTTGGAAAAAAATCTTACTTTGGCAGAGGTAAAAAGTTATTTAAACACAAGCAATTTTTCATCTAATCAAAATTAGCATTGAACATGAAGCAACTATTAATCGGATTATATACAGAGGGTCCAACGGATATTCGTTTCTTGAAAAGTGTAATTAAAAGATCATTTGAAAAGATATGTTATGAATGTCAGGGCGATTTGGAAATATTTGATATACAAGAAATTAAGATAAACAAGTCTTCTTTTGTAGAAGATGTTATCAATGCTTCTCACAAAGGAGCTAATGATTTTGGAATTATGATACTATGTGTTCATACAGATGCCGATAATGATAGTGATGAAGGTGTATATAGGACTAAAATTAATCCTGCGCTAATTGAAATTGAAAGTACAAAGGAAAATGTTTGCAAAGTAATAATTCCTGTTGTTCCGGTACAAATGATTGAATCCTGGATGTTGGCTGATAGGGATTTACTAAGGAAAGAAATAGGAACTGGCAAGACAGATAATGATTTAGGAATATATAAACACCCCGAACAGTATGCGAGCCCTAAAGAGGTTATTAAGGATGCAATACGCATTGCAAATCAGGAAAAAGTTAGACGCCGTAGAAATGAATTGAACATTTCGGATTTGTATCTACCAATAGGGCAGAGTATATCAATAAATATGCTGGAACAAATTCCATCATATAAGAAATTTCAAGATAATATTAGAGAAGCTCTTAAAAAATTAAATTATTTGTATTGATTATGTTATACTATCTTTTCAATTACTTAAACCAGTTAGACTTTCCCGGAGCGGGGATGTTTAAGTATGTATCTTTCCGGTCGGCGGTAGCATTGATACTTTCTTTGCTCATATCCACCCTTATCGGACGTAAGATAATCAATAAACTGCAAAAACTTCAGATTGGGGAAGTCGTCAGAAATCTGGGACTTGAAGGCCAGTTGAGCAAAAAAGGTACTCCTACCATGGGCGGAATTATCATCATTATTGCCATTCTGGTTCCGGTTTTGTTGTTGGCAAAGGTTGATAACATCTATATCATCCTGATGTTGATTACCACCATCTGGTTGGGTACATTGGGGTTTTTGGACGATTACATCAAGGTTTTCAAAAAAGACAAGGAAGGACTGCACGGCAAATTCAAAATAATTGCCCAGTTGGGGCTTGGCCTGATAGTTGGGTTGACGCTCTATTTAAGTCCGAGTGTGATTGTACGTGAAAATACGGAAATACGGAATGTGGAGAATGTGATTGAGCGTGTAACCTTCGATGTAGAGGGTGTAAAATCAACACAGACTACTATCCCGTTCCTGAAAAACAACAATTTGGACTATGAATCCCTGGTCTCATTCATGGGCGATTATTCGGAGCCTGCCGCATGGATTTTGTTTGTGCTTGTCGTTATATTTATTGTTACGGCAGTATCGAACGGAGCCAACCTGACGGACGGATTAGATGGCTTGGCCGCCGGAAGTTCGGCCATTATCGGCGTTACGCTGGGGATACTGGCCTACGTCTCCGGCCACGTAGAATTTGCGGCCTACCTCAATATCATGTTCATCCCCGGAAGCGAGGAACTGGTGGTTTTTGCAGCCGCTTTTATCGGCGCCACGGTCGGGTTCTTGTGGTACAATTCCTTTCCGGCACAAGTGTTTATGGGCGATACCGGAAGTCTGACATTGGGGGGTATCATCGGCGTATTTGCCGTGATAATACATAAAGAGCTACTGTTGCCCATACTTTGCGGCGTATTTTTCGTCGAAAGCCTTTCGGTTATGATACAGGTTAGCTATTTCAAATATACAAAAAAGAAATACGGAGAAGGTCGGCGTATATTTAAAATGACGCCTTTGCACCATCATTTCCAAAAAGCCGGAAATGCAGGTATTGTCGCCAAGTTACAAAAGCCAATCATCCCCATCCCCGAATCGAAGATCGTCGTTCGCTTCTGGCTTGTAGGGATTATTCTGGCTGTTTTGGCATTGGCCACCTTGAAGATGAGATAAAGCAACAAGAATAGATGAGCCAGCAAGAAATAACATTAAGAAATGAATTTGTTTCCGATATTCGGAACATTATTACTACGTCTAAAATTAATGCGGTACGAAGTGTCGATTTTCAGCGGGTAATGATGTATTGGAAATTAGGTGAACGTATTCTTGTGGAAGAACAACAAGGCAAAGAACGGGCAGAATATGGAAGCTATTTGTTACGCAATCTGGCGGGACAAATAGAACCGGAGTTTGGTAGCGGTTTTTCAGTACGTCAACTGGAACGTGCAAGACGTTTTTATCGCACTTATCCAATTGCGTCCGCAGTGCGGACGCAATTCAATTGGTCTCAATATAAGCTGCTTATACAAATAGATGATAGTGATAAACGGGAATACTACGAATATGAAACTTTGCACAATCACTGGACGGGGCGGGAATTGGAGAGACAAATTAATTCGAGTTTATACGAACGTTTGTTAATGAGCAACGATAAAGCAGCCGTATTGAAAGTTGCTCGCAGGGAACGAATTCCTGAAAATCCAATGGAAATTATCAAAGACCCGATGGTGCTGGAGTTTCTTAATTTGAAACGCGAAACGGTTTATTATGAGAAAGATTTGGAAAACTTACTGATCACGAATTTGCAAGATTTTTTATTGGAGCTAGGCAACGGATTTTCATTTGTTGCACGACAAAAAAGAATCCTGCTTGAAGATGATGAATTTTTCGCCGACTTGATTTTTTATAATCGTCTATTACGTTGTTTCGTTGTTATTGATATTAAAACGCAGAAAATCACACACAAAGACATCGGACAACTACAAATGTATGTAAATTATTACGACAGGGAAGAAAAATTGCCGGATGAAAATTCGACAATTGGCATCTTACTTTGCGCCGATAAAAACAATACATTGGTCAAATATTCACTCCCAGAAGACAATAGAACCATTATGGCAAACAAATATCAACTCTATTTGCCTTCGGAAAAGCAATTATTGCATGAATTGAAACGTGAATTAGAGAATTTGGAAATAAAAGGAATCTTGCAGGAAGAAGACTTCGAAGACAGCCCAAACAAAAAAATAAATAACTAGAATCACAAAATAATGAGCAATTCAAAAAACAAAATAGTTGTACTTGGTGGTGGCGAAAGTGGCGTAGGTTCGGCCATATTAGCTCAAGCCAAAGGATTTGATGTGTTTTTATCCGACAGTAAGAGCCTGAAAGATAAATACAAAGCCGAATTAGTGCAGTACAATATTCCGTTTGAAGAAAACGGGCATACCGAAGAGCTGATTCTGTCTGCCGCCGAACTGATTAAAAGCCCCGGCATACCCAATGACGCTCCTTTGATTCTGAAAGCGATAGCGGAAAATATACCCGTTATTTCGGAAATTGAATTTGCCGGACGCTATACCGATGCCAAAAAGATATGTATAACCGGAAGTAACGGCAAAACAACCACTACCAGCATGATTTATCACATCCTGAAATCGGCCGGTTTGAATGTGGGCTTGGGTGGAAACATCGGCAAAAGCTTTGCCCGACAGGTGGCAGAAGAAAATTTCGATTACTATGTGCTGGAATTGAGCAGTTTTCAGCTCGATAACATGTACCGGTTCAAAGCCGATATTGCCATCCTGCTAAACATTACGCCCGACCACCTCGACCGCTACGACCACGACCTGGAGAAATATGCCGGCTCAAAAATCCGCATAGCGCGTAACCAAACCGGAACAGATGCTTTTGTATATTGGAGCGAAGACCCGATTATCAAAAAAGAAATAGAGAAAGCCAACCCGCAAGGAAGACAATTCACTTTTGCCGAGCATCATGTATTAAATGCAGCAGCTTATACCGAAAACGGCGAAATAGTCATAAATACCCCCCAGTCTGTTTTTATTATGGAACAAGATTTATTGGCCCTGACAGGCACACACAACCTCTACAATTCGTTGGCATCGGGCATAACCGCCAAACTACTCGATATTTCGGACGAAAACCTGAGGCAGTCCTTATCCGATTTCAAAGGCGTGGAGCACCGGCTCGAAAAGGTGGCCAAGGTAAAAGGAATCTGCTTTATAAACGATTCCAAGGCCACGAATGTAAACTCGTGCTGGTATGCGCTACAAAGCATGCAAACGAAAGTGGTGCTGATACTTGGTGGTACGGACAAGGGCAACGACTATTCCGAAATTGAAGAGCTGGTCAGGAATAAAGCCACAGCCTTGGTATTTTTGGGCGCCGACAATACGAAGTTGCATAAATTCTTCGACGGGAAAGTGGCTCAGATAGAGGATGCCCGGTCGATGGAAGAAGCAGTGAATAAGGCCTATGCTTTGGCGCAGGAAGGCAATACGGTGTTGTTGTCGCCCTGCTGTGCCAGTTTCGATTTGTTCAAGAATTACGAAGACAGGGGAACCCAGTTTAAAGACTGTGTAAGAAAATTATAATTCGGAAATTTTATTAATTATGGATTTCTTTAGTAAAACATTCAGGGGAGATAAAACAATATGGTGTATATTCGCCGCATTGTGTTTTATATCTTTGCTCGAAATTTTTAGCGCAACCAGTACCATTGTTTATAAACAACAAGACCAATGGGGGCCTATCTTGCGTCATGCTACCTTTCTGTTGATAGGTTTTGGCGGCGTCATGTTTTTACAAAGAATTCCTACCCGATACTTCTCGGGATTAATACTAATATTACCTTTGTCGTGGATATTGCTTGGTCTGACCTTTGTTATGGGCGAAAATGTGAATGGGGCGCAACGCTGGCTGGGTGTGGGGGCGTTTAGTTTCCAACCTTCCGAAATTGCTAAAATAGCGGCTATTGGGTTTGTTGCCTTTTTCCTGAGCAAAGTGAATGCCGAGAACGAGAAAAAGATGTTCAAAATCATGATTATAGGAGTTGTGATTACCTGTATGATTATTTTCTCCGAAAACTTGTCCACAGCAATTTTGTTATTTATGGTATGTTTCCTGATGATGTTTATCGGACAAATATCGTGGCGACGATTGGGAGCCATTGTCTTGGTCGGAAGTTTAGCCGGATTGCTTTTGGTCGGAACGCTTAAAATCATGCCTGCCGATGTAATAAAGAATTATTTCCCCGATAGGTTTGAAACATGGAAAAACCGGATAGACAGGCATACGGATGCATCGGAACTTAATGCCGCGGGCGGAAATGTGGAGGAATACAATATTGAAGATAATTTTCAGGTAACACATGCCAAGATAGCCATCGCAAACGGCGGAATAATCGGGCTTCCCGGCAGCGGCGCCGAGCGCGATTTCCTGCCACAGGCCTATTCCGATTTTATATTTGCGATTATATTGGAGGAAATGGGATTAGCCGGAGGGTTGTTTGTGTTGTTATTGTATTTGGCGCTTATGTTCAGGGTGGGCATATTGGCCAATAAATGCAAAAAGCTTTTCCCGAAGTATTTGCTGTTGGGGGCGGGCTTGATTCTGACAATACAAGCTTTAATCAATATGGCTGTCGCCGTCAATTTAATGCCTGTAACCGGTCAGCCCTTACCATTAATCAGCCGTGGCGGGAGTTCTACTGTGATGACATGCATCTATTTTGGCATAATTTTGGCCTGCTCTAATTTTAAGGAAGAAGAGCACGAAGATGCAGACGAAGGCATTGCTAACGTACAATACGAATAAATAAAGCATAAGAATCAGGTGTTTTTAATAATAGTGAAAAGATGAAAGCTTTAAAGATTATAATAAGCGGAGGGGGAACAGGAGGACATATCTTCCCTGCAATATCTATTGCAGATGCGCTAAAAAAACGATTCCCCCATGTTGAGATTCTTTTTGTTGGCGCCGAAGGTCGCATGGAAATGCAGCGGGTGCCGGATGCCGGATATAGAATTGTCGGCTTGCCTGTTTCGGGATTTAACCGGAAAAGCCTGCTAAAAAACTTCAGCGTGCTATGGAAGCTTCAGAAAAGCCTTCGTATGGCGAAAAAAATTATTAAAGACTTTAAGCCGATTGCTGCCATTGGTGTTGGCGGTTATGCCAGCGGGCCATTGCTAAAAGTTGCTTCGGCAAATCACATTCCTATTCTTATACAAGAGCAGAACTCCTATCCGGGTGTTACCAATAAACTCCTGGCCAATCGTGCCGATGTAATTTGCGTGGCATACGAAGGGATGGATAAATTTTTCCCCAAAGAAAAAATTGTACTGACCGGAAATCCTTGCCGAAACCACCTGCTGTCGGATGTGTCAAGAGAAGAATCGGCCAAGTATTTCGATCTTCATCCCGGGAAGAAAACCATACTGGTGATAGGCGGCAGTTTAGGCTCAAGAACCCTGAACCGGAGTATCAGCAAACATTTGTACAACATCAACAACTCCGACATTCAGATTATCTGGCAAGCCGGCGATTTATTTTTTCACGACATATTTTTGGAGATCCAAGACCATCAAAATAAAAATATTCATCTCTGTACCTTTATCAACAGGATGGATTATGCCTACAAAGCCGCCGACCTTGTTATTTCCAGAGCCGGAGCGGGAGCCATTTCCGAACTCTGCTTATTGGCTAAGCCTGTCATATTGGTGCCGTCTCCCAACGTAGCCGAAGACCATCAAACGAAAAATGCAATGGCGCTTGTTTCAAAAAATGCCGCGCTTCTTGTAAGGGATGATGAAGCCGAAGATAAACTGATAAATATGGCATTTGAAACAGTAAACGATCCGGAAAAATTGAAACTGCTGTCCAAAAACATATCGCAACTAGCCCAACACGATTCGGCTAACCGCATTGTTAACGAACTGGTAGAAATAATTGAGACTAAATTGGATAATAACAAATGATGGGAACTATTAAATCGGTCTGTTTTCTGGGTATAGGTGGCATTGGCATGAGTAACCTGGCCCGCTATTTTATGTCGAAAAAGATACCGGTTGCCGGTTACGACCGGACAGAAACGGCGTTGACCAAAGAACTGGTTGCAGAAGGCGCTATTATTCATTATCAGGACGATACGGCGCTAATTCCCGCGTTTTGCAAAGACAAGGATACGAGCCTGATTGTTTATACACCCGCTATTCCGGGCGACAGCAACGAACTGGCTTTTTTCCGAAACAACGAATTTACGATTCAGAAACGGGCGCAGGTGCTTGGCGAAATCACCAAATCGAGCAAGGCCTTGTGTTGTGCCGGAACGCATGGCAAAACAACCACTTCGAGTATGCTTGCCCATATTCTTCGGCAATCGCACCTCGATTGCAACGCTTTTCTGGGTGGCATACTGAAGAATTACGACAACAACCTGCTATTGTCGGACAAAAGTGAATTTACGGTTGTGGAGGCCGACGAATACGACCGGTCTTTTCACTGGTTGCATCCCTATATGGCGCTAATCACATCCGCCGACCCCGATCACCTGGATATTTACGGCGCCGAAGAAGAATACCTGAAAAGTTTCGAGCATTTTACCAGCCTGATACGTCCCGAAGGCGCATTGGTTATCAAACACAATATAAAGCTGGCGCCTGAAACCGGTAAGTCGGTTCGTGTATATACCTATTCGATGGAGAGGGGCGATTTTCATGCAAAAAACATCCGAATTGGCAGTGGTTCAATCCGTTTCGATTTTGTTACCCCGAAAGAAACAATTGTAAATATAGAACTTGGCGTTCCGGTCAGGATTAATATAGAGAATGCCGTGGGCGCCATGGCCATTGCTTGGCTGAATGGCGCTACTGCCACCGAACTTCGTGGGGCGATTGCTACCTTCCAAGGAGCAAAACGCCGTTTCGATTTTCTGCTGAAAACAGACAAGCTGGCGCTGATAGACGATTACGCCCATCATCCCGAAGAACTGGCGGCGTCCATTACTTCGGTCAAGGAACTGTATCCCGACAAAAAAGTAACCGGCGTTTTTCAACCGCATCTCTATAGCCGGACAAAAGACTTTGCCGACGACTTTGCCCGAAGCCTGTCGTTGCTCGACGAACTGGTTCTACTGGATATTTATCCGGCGCGCGAAAAACCGATTGAGGGCGTAACATCGAAAATTATATTCGACAACGTAACCTGCAAAAAAACACTTTGCCGAAAAGACGAATTACTGGCTATATTGAATGACAAAAAAGATATTGAAGTCCTCTTAACCCTGGGAGCAGGAGACATCGACCAACTGCTTCCACAGATAAAAGAGTTGCTTGAAAATAAACTGAAAAATGAGTAATTAATAAGAATTTTCGTACATAGAATGGTAAAGAAAGCCTTAGTTATCATAGGATTGTGTATCTTAGCAGGATATTTGATTTTTGCGGCGATTTATTTTGAAGAAAAGCCCAAAGAGCAAATATGCAGCCACTTTGAGATTGTTTCGGATGATAGCAACGATTCGAACTTGGTTGATATTGCGGACATCGAAAAATTGGTCGATTCAAAAGGTCTCAATCCTTACGGAAAGCCGATAAAGGAGATCAACACCTACGAAATAGAGCAAGCCATTGTTACAAACAACATGATAAAATCGGTTAAAGTGTTTGTAACCGGCAACAGGGGAATAAGGGTCGTTATAAAAAACAAAAAACCTGTTCTGCGGATTATTCCTGGTTCGGGAACCAGTTATTACATCGACAAGGATGGCGAAAAAGTGCCTCTGTCGAAAAACTATGTAGCCAATTTGCCGCTTGCAACCGGAGCGATAAAAGAGGAGTTTGCAAAAACGGAGCTGCGTGAGTTTGCCCTTTTTCTGCAAAAGGACGAATTCTGGGATAGCCAGATAGAGCAAATTGTGGTATTGCCCAACAACGACCTCAAACTAATTCCGGCAGTAGGCGATCAGGTGATTGTGTTGGGGAAACTCAATAATTATAAAGAGAAGTTAGATAAACTAAAGGTATTTTATAAAAAGGCTTTGCCCGAAACCGGCTGGAACCGGTATTCGGTCATCAACCTGAAATACGATAAACAGGTTATTGGCACAAAACGTTGAATCAGAGATAATAAAAAGAGCTAAATAGATAAGGTTATGGAACAAGAAGAAGGTTTTATTGTAGGTATAAATCTGGGTACCTCAAACATAATAGGGTTATTAGGCCGGAAAAACGAGCATGGGGTTATATCCATTCTGGCTTCCGAGTCTATTCCGGCGGAAACCTGCGTCAAGCATGGCAGCGTTTACAGCATAAACGATGCGGCAGGAAAAGTAAAGAAATTGCTGAGCCTTCTCGAAAACAAAACCGGGAAGAAAATAGGGAGGCTATATGTTTCCTTGGCCGGAAGATCGTTGAAAGCGATTGAAGACATACAAACCAAAAAATTCGGAACCGAAACAGTTATCACCTATTCGCTGCTGAAAGATTTGGAAAATCAATCGCTGGCAAACAAGCTTCCGCTTTTGTCCGTTTACGATGTGGTATCGCCCGAAACATACCTCGACGGTCAACGGGAGGAAGACCCCATTGATAAGAAAGCAACGACTGTCGAAACCCGTTACAGGCTTATCGCGGGACGTCCCGACATAAAAAATAACCTCGCAAAATGCATCACCGAAAAAAACAAGATTGAGATTGTGAGATATGTAACCGGCCCCATTGCAACCGGCGCTGTGTTGCTGGGAAAAGAAGACACCGAAGCCGGATGCGTCCTCGTCGATTTTGGCGGCGGCACAACCACGGTATCGGTATATAAGGATGGCTTGTTGCGCAATTTGGTCGTTATCCCTTTCGGTGGAAAAACAATAACCAAGGACATCCAAGCCTTGGGCTTTGCCGAAGATGTGGCCGAAAGCTACAAAATACGCTATGGCCGGGTAGGTAAAAATAAACTCAAATCAAGCGCCGAAGCTGCCACAGATTCCAGCATCAATCTGCGTGAATTTAACAAAGTTATTCAGGCGCGGCAGGAAGAAATTGTGGAAAACGTTGTCAATCAGATAAAAAAGTCGGAATACAACGGACAACTGGATGGCGGTATATTTATTACCGGAGGCGCCTCGCAAATGACCGGTTTGCCCGAATATTTGGCCGAAAAAACAAAAATGAAGGTGCAAATAGCCAGCATCAAACGCCTTTATATTAATAATGCCACCGACTTGTTGCAAAATCCGTCCTATTCGCAATGCTTGGGCATCATGCTTTTCGCCAAGGAAAATTGCGAAAAAGTGGAAGTGCAACAGCCTAAACAACAACCGCAACATCACTCTGTGAATCCGCAGTCTCAGCCCAATCCAAATCCAAACACGGATTCGGGGAAAAAGGCAACAGCAGGCGAGGAAGTAACAGCAACAGATGATGAAGAAAAAGTAGCGCCGGATGAAAATCCCATAACCCCCCCCAAACCAAAAGGGAATGGAGGTAAAAGGAAGGGGATAAGCATACCCAACCTCTTTAGTGGAATTGGTGGAATATTCAAGGATGAGGAATAAATAATAGAAAAAGAATCAAATACACCTATAATATGAGTGAAGATATATTGGAATTTCAATTTCCACGAAAAACCCCGACTATTATAAAAGTAGTGGGTGTGGGCGGTGGCGGCGGAAATGCCGTAAACCACATGTACGAACAGGGAATACAGGATGTTTCGTTTGCACTGTGCAACACCGATAACCAAGCTCTGGCTAACTCTCCGGTCAAGACAAAACTTCAACTCGGCCCCCAAACAACCGGAGGTTTAGGCGCCGGTAACAAGCCGGAGGTTGCAAAAGCCGCCGCCGAGGAAAGCGCCGAAGACATCAAAGAGCTATTCAACGATGGCACCAAGATGGCTTTTATCACTGCTGGGATGGGAGGCGGAACAGGGACAGGCTCTGCGCCGGTAGTAGCCGGTATTGCCAAGAATATGGGCATTCTCACGGTCGGTATTGTTACCATTCCGTTCATGTTTGAAGGAAAGAAGAAAATCATTCAAGCCTTGAAGGGTGTTGAAGAGATTTCTAAAAATGTGGATGCCTTGCTGGTTATCAACAACGAGCGGTTGATCGACATCTATGCCGACCTGACAATACCCAATGCATTTGCCAAAGCCGATGATACGCTGACCGTAGCCGCCAAAGGCATCGCCGAAATAATTACCGTACACGGACATATCAACCTCGACTTTGCTGATGTGAATACCATCTTGCAAGACGGTGGCGTAGCCATTATGAGTAGCGGATTTGGCGAGGGTGAATACCGTGTTGAAGACGCTTTCCGCAATGCGCTGCATTCGCCGCTACTGAACAATAACGATGTGTTTGCGGCCAAAAAAGTGCTGTTCAACATCTATTCGGGCGATACGCCTCTGATAGTAGAAGAAATGGGAGCTGTTTCCGATTTCATGAAGCGTTTCGGGCCGGAAGTAGAAGTGATTTGGGGAACTGCCACCGAAAACGGATTAACCGGCGACAAAGTGAAAGTAACCTTGCTGGCTACCGGATTCGACATGTCGAACATCGGCATCGAAATTGACCCCGATGATCTTACGGATGACGAACGATGGGAAATAGAAGAACGCAAACGGAAAGAGGAAGAGGAAAAACGCCGCATTGCCGACATGATGGAGAAACATTATGGAAAGGAAAACATGCAAACCATGGGCATCAACCCTTTCTTCACGCCCAAGCCAATTATACTGTCGGCAGAAGATTTGGACGACGACCGTATCATAGAAGCGCTCGAAAATACGCCGGTATTTAAACGCGGCGAAAATTTCGACCCAAAGAATTACAAACCCGAAGTAAACACGGCTTCGACCAGTTTATTTAATTAATATAAGCCTGTTTTTTCTGAGTTTGTCATTGCGGGCTTCGACCCGCAATTGGAGCGAAGCGTAAATCGGCCTTAGCCAATCTCCTAACTGGAATAGTGTTGTTAGGAGATCCCGTGTCGGAGCACGGGATGACAATAGCTTACAAGACAGCTCCCCATTTAAAAACTAAACTAAAACAATATAATTATGAGTCTATTTGATAAAGTAAGTGATGACATTAAAGCAGCAATGCTTGCCAAAGAGAAAGTAAAACTCGAAGCTTTGCGTGGAATAAAAAAAGAGTTTATTGAAGCCAAAACTGCCAAAGATTCGGATGGCGAATTGAGCGACGAAAAAGCCATTGCCATCATCCAGAAAATGGCAAAACAACGCCGCGAAAGTGCCTCAATCTACACCACACAAGGCCGTCCCGACTTGGCCGAAACCGAACTTGCTGAACTTGTGGTGCTGGAAACCTACCTGCCCAAGCAATTATCAGTCGAAGAACTGGAAGCCAAGCTGAAAGAAATCATTGCCCAAGTAGGTGCAACAAGTCCTGCCGATATGGGAAAAGTAATGGGCGCAGCCTCAAAAGCCCTGGCCGGCGTAGCTGCCGGAAAAGCCATATCGGATGCGGTGAAGAAGTTGTTGGCGTAATTTAATTATTTGTTCATCATATCTTCCGTTTGTTTAGGGAACTTCTGAATTAACCATTGAAGAACGTCCAACTGGTCTTTAGCGGGAGCGCGACGTATTTGCGCAATAAGTTTTATTGTATCAGGTCTGTTCAATGTTAGATTTGAAGCGCCTTCGTTGCAGACGGAGCAAATAGCTCGCAAGTTGCTTGCATCATCGGTTCCACCCATTGATTTGTCAATGATATGTCCTATATGCAGTCGTGTCTTTCGTCCATTATCGTAAGGGTGGGGATCGCCTGCGGCCGCACCGCACATTTGACAGGTAAATCCGTTGCGGTCTAAAACAAAAGCACGGGTTTCTTTGGAAATTCCACGTTCAAAAGCAGGACGGGGCTTGAGGTCAGTCAATAAGTATTGTCCGGGTTTCAAATCACTTCTGTCATTGTGAGTTAGAATATTCAGGCCTTCTTCGTTGCGAAGTTCACGAATACGTCTCGCCCATTCGCTTGTTCCTGCAATTTCTCGTAATTCTTCTGATTCGAGTGTTTTACCTACATTCTGGACAAAATAATCCCGCAACTTTGTTCTTGAACCTTTACTTTTTGGCCGTTTATTCACCATGACTTAGCGCTTTATAAATTGATTTTCCAACAACTTTTGCAACGGGTGGCGGAAACGCATTTCCCACTTGTCGGTATGCCGGTGTTTTTTTCCCTACAAATCGCCATTCTTTTGGAAAGCCTTGCACCAATGCGGTCATATTAAGGGTCAAGCGTGGACTTCCGTTAAAATCAGCTGTAGGTGGAGTATCAGCTAATCCCATGCCGTCAATACCTAATTCTGCCCAAACTTTTCTGGCTCTTGTTGGACCTAAATCAGCTCCACCGTGTTTTTTAGAGCCGCCAACAAGTGTAGGCGCTATTTTGTTGGCTTTTTTTCGCCACTCGTGAACATTATTCCACCCCAACTTTGACATTTCTTCAAATAGTAAATCACCTATTGGCTTGGGTTGTTCCGTCTGTTTTTCCGGCCACCTGAAATTATCGGCATATTCGTGTTTGATAGCAACTAAAATAGCCCTTGGCCTTAGTTGAGAAACGCCGTAATCGGAAGCGTTCAGTAGTTTCCAATCCACCTTGTAGCCCAAACTTTCTATTTCGGATATGATTGTTTTCCTATAATCTTCAAATTTTGGGTCAAGCAGGCCACGTACATTCTCGAGCAAAACGGCTTTTGGGTTGCACTCTTTAATCAGCCGAATAGCTTCGGGAAATAAATCGCGGTCGTCCAATTGTCCCAACTGTTTACCCGCTATGGAGAATGGCGGGCAAGGAACACCACCAGCCAAAAGGTCAACTTGCCCCTTGTACCGAGAAGCGCTGAATTTTCGCAAATCACCCTCCACTACGTTCCATTCCGGACGGTTTGCTTTCAGCGTTTGACAAGCAAGCGGTTCAATTTCGACTAACACAACGTGTTCAAAACCAGCCTCCTCAAGTCCTAAGGCCTGTCCGCCTGCTCCTGCGCATATTTCAAGTGATTTGAGCTTTTGCATATTACCTTTTTTTACATTACAAATGTACTCAAATTTTGATTATTCCCACTAATTTTGTCTGTAAATGCCATACTCAATTTATTCAGTAATAATAGACTAAAAAGTTAATTCTAAATTGTTGTTAACGCACAAATAGAATGTTATTTATCTTGGATATATTTGTACTCGCTAAAAAAGAGCTAATAATGAAAAAAGGAATATTCATATTTACAATGTTTGTGTGCATGAGTTTATCGGCTCAGCAAATTGAGTTGAAAGATATTACAGCACAGAAATATGCCGGAAAAGGTGTCGATGAAACGATTTCGTCTGCGGATGGCGAGTATTATTTTCAGGCGAATAAGGACAAGTCGATGATCATAAAATATGCGTATAAAACGGCATCGCCCGTCGATACGGTGTTTAACGTCAAGCGCGCCCGCGAGTGCGATTTCAATGCTTTCGAGGGTTTTCTGATAAGTCCCGACGAAAAGCGGCTGCTTGTTTACCGCGATTCGGAACAACTATACAGGCATTCATTCAAGGCCAAGTATTACTATTACGACATCCGCCGCAATCTGGTGCGTAAATTAACTGAGAACTCCGATAAACAGCAGATTCCTGTTTTCTCGAAGGACGGCAGAATGTTGGCGTATGTTGCCAATAATAACATCTGGCTGGCAAAGTTCGATTACGATACCGAATCGCAAATTACAAGGGACGGACAGGCAGGGAGCATTATAAACGGCTCAACCGACTGGGTTTACGAAGAAGAATTTGGAATCACCGGTCTGATTGATTTTTCCGATGATAGCAAACTACTGGCTTTCGTCCGCTTCGATGAAACCGCCGTTCCCGAATTTTCGTTCCAGTATTATGGCAACGAGCTGTATCCCAAGTTCAAATCCTTCAAATATCCCAAAGCCGGACTGCCCAACTCAAAAGTTACGTGTCAGGTGTTCGACATCGAATCGAAGACCACCCGCGCGATGAATGTCCCGATGGAGCGGGCCGAATACATTCCACGCATACAGTTTGTAAACGATTCGCAGCTGGCCGTTATGACCTTGAACCGCGAGCAGAACGATTTTAATATGTATTACCTGAATCCGCGTTCGTCGGTCAGCCGCCTCATTCTTCACGAAGAAAGCGACCGCTATATTGATGTAAATTTAATTGCTTCGGTTAATTTTCTGGCCGACCAGTTTGTCTATCTCAGCGAAAAAGACGGCTACTCGCACATCTACAGTTATTCCCATTCGGGTGTTCAGCAAAAGCAACTGACATCGGGCAATTACGATGTTACCCAAATACTGGCTGTAAACCCCGACAGCAAAACGGTTTTTTACGAGTCGGCAGAAGAAAGCCCGCTACGCCGGTCGGTTTATAAAACAGACTTGGTAAAAGGAACGAAGACCAAAATTTCGGCCAAGCAAGGCTATAATTCGGCTACATTTGGCAACAAGGGAAAATATTTTGTCAATATATGGTCGGATGCAAAAACACCGGCGATAGTTACATTGAACGATGCCAACGGCAAAGAATTGAAAGTGTTGGAAGATAATCAAGCGCTGAAAGCCACACTCAACGCGCTTAATCTTCCGCAAAAAGAATTTATCACCCTTAACGCGAAAGATGGAACTGCCCTGAATGCATGGCTACTAAAACCGGCGAATTTTAATGCCTCAACCCAATACCCGCTCGTCATGGTGCAGTATAATGGCCCCGGTTCGCAGGAAGTGCTGGATAAATTTTCGGTCGATTGGACAGCCTGTTTGGTTACCCAGGGCTTTGTTGTTGCCTGTGTGGACGGTCGGGGAACCGGCGCCAGAGGTCAGGATTTCAAGAAATGCACCTATCTGAATCTCGGCCTGAAAGAATCGGACGACCAGATAGAAGCCGCCACCTACTTCGGCACATTGCCCTACATTGATAAAAACCGGATGGCCATCTGGGGCTGGAGCTACGGAGGCTATAACGTGCTGATGAGCATGAGCCGCGGCAATGTATTCAGAGCCGGTGTGGCCATTGCTCCCGTTACCGATTGGCGTTTTTACGATTCGGCATATACCGAGCGGTTTATGCGCACTCCGCAACAGAACGATGCCGGATATACTGCCGGTTCGCCCGTCGCTTTGGCCAATAAGCTATCGGGCAGCTTGTTACTCATTCATGGTTCGGCTGACGACAATGTTCATTTTCAGAACACAATAGAATATGCCAATGCTTTAATTGAGGCCGACAAGCAATTCGATATGTTTGTTTTTCCCGATAAAAATCATGCTATTTCAGGCACGCAGAACCGGACTTTCCTGTACCGGAAAGTGATTGATTTTTTTAAGAAGAATTTGTAAGCAGTAGAACCCTTTTTTAATAATATCCTAATGAAAAAAATAGCTTTATTATTCGGCGTAATTTCTCTTTTTGTGTGGCCTTTGGCGCTGCACGGACAAGATAAATCGCCCTTGCGCATAGGGGTGGCCGGAGCCTCTCACAGCCATCTGAACGAAATATATACCCGCATCGGAAGAGGCGATTTCGAGGTTGTTGGCGTTGCCGAAAGAGATGCGCAAATACGGGAAAACAATCCCTTGCGGAAGAAACTGGATGCTTCGCTTTTTTACGAGAATCTGGAAGAAATGCTCGACAAAACCAAGCCCGAAGTGGTGGTGGTTTATGAATCAATCTTCGACCATTTGAGGGTAGTGGAAGCATGTGCGCCCCGAAAAATACACGTGATGGTCGAAAAACCCCTGGCGGTGAATATGAAACATGCCAAGCGCATGGCCAAACTGGCCAGAGAAAACAACATCCTGTTGCTAACGAACTACGAAACAACCTGGTACAATACCAACAGCGAAGCATACCGCCTGGTAAATGCCGACTCCATCGGGAGCATCACCCGAATAAATGTATATGATGGGCATCAGGGGCCTTTTGAAATAAAATGCAGCAAAGAATTTACCGACTGGCTGACCGACCCTGTACTGAATGGCGGCGGAGCCGTAGTCGATTTCGGTTGCTACGGAGCCAATTTGGCGACCTGGCTGCTGAAAGGCCAAAAGCCGGTGAGCGTTTATGCCGTCCTCAAACAGCAAAAGCCGGCTATTTATCCCAAGGTAGATGACGACGCGACAATCATCGTGGAATATCCGGCGGCAACGGTGCAGATTATGGCATCGTGGAACTGGCCGATGAACCGGAAAGACATGCACATCTACGGCAGCAAAGGCTACATATATCAGGATACCTCCACCGAAATGCGCGTTTATACCAACCGGAAGGAAGTAAAGGAAACAGCCCCCGCCCTCAAAGCGCCCTACAACGACCCGTATTCTTACCTGAAAGCGGCTGTGCGCAAGGAAATAGAACTGAAGCCAACCGATCTTTCTTCTCTGGAGAATAATTTGGTAGTGGTTGAGATTCTGGAATCGGCCATAAAAAGCGCCAAAACAGGAAAGCCTGTTCGATTGAAAGCAAATTGACAATTCCCTGCACTCGCAACATGGAAAATAGCAGAAAGCCCGACTGGTTGAAAATAAAATTGGGAGGCAATGAAAGATTTACGCGGACAAAAAAAATCGTAGAAACGCATTGCCTCCATACAATCTGTTCCAGCGGACGCTGCCCCAACATGGGCGAATGCTGGGAAAGAGGCACGGCGACATTTCTCATTGCGGGCGATATTTGTACCCGTTCGTGCAAATTCTGCAACACCCAAACAGGCAAACCGCTGCCCTTGAACCCTGAAGAACCCGTCAATGTAGCCCGGTCGATACAGCTGATGGAACTTAAACATGCCGTGATAACCTCTGTCGATAGGGACGACCTGCCCGATTTGGGCGCCTCTCATTGGGTAAAAACAATTGACAAGATAAAGGAAATCAACCCCGGTATCAGCTTGGAAGTCCTGATCCCCGATTTTCAGGGAAGGCCGGATTTAATCAACCGCATTTGTCAGGCCGCTCCCGACATAATTTCCCACAATGTGGAAACTGTTCGCCGCCTGACCCCACAGGTACGGAGCGCAGCAAAATACGAGCTGAGCCTCTCGGTGTTGTCGTCCATCGCCCAAAATGGTTGTGAAGCCAAATCGGGAATCATGCTTGGCTTGGGCGAAACATACGCCGAAGTTACGGAGCTGATGGATGATTTACTGGCTGCCGGATGCTTCATCCTCACCCTGGGGCAATACTTGCAACCATCAAAGAATCACCTGCCTGTAAGCGAATACATCACTCCTGAAGCCTTCGCCGAACTAAAAAAGCTCGCGCTGGGAAAAGGATTTAAGCATGTCGAAAGCGGCCCGCTGGTCAGGTCGTCTTATCATGCCGGGGATTTATTTTCTTGATAGCGCCTCTTAGAAAAATTTATTTTGAAATACACGCAATATTTTCTTCACAGAATTGCAATCTCTACATTACATTTTTATATCTTTGTGCAAAAATAATAATCTAATCATATTGGGAGAGATTAGGGGCTGTCTAAAAAGTCAATAACAGCACACGGATTACACGGAAAATACGGAATAATATTTTGTATAATTCTGATAATTAATAATATATTAAAAATGAATCCGTGTTTATCAGTTTGTTCTGTGTAATCCGTGCGCTAATTCGACTAGTGAGACATCTCTATCTATCTTTCCGATAAATTTTTAACATTGTCATGGATTTATTGCAACAAATCATTGCCAGAGCGAAAGCCGACAAACAACGTATCGTATTGCCGGAAGGAACCGAAGAAAGAACCATTAAAGCTGCCGATCAGCTTATTGCAGAAGGAATTGCAGACATCACGCTACTGGGAGATCCTTCCGAAATAAACAGTTTGGCCAGCCGGTTCGGGTTAACAAACATCAGCAAGGCAAGGGTCATCAACCCGAAGGATCACGCACGGAAACAGGAGTATATCAACTTGCTTTTTGAATTAAGAAAGGCGAAAGGCATGACCATTGAACAAGCGGCAAGCCTGGTCGAAAACCCTTTGTATTGCGCTTGCCTGATGATAAAGAATGGCGATGCCGACGGCGAAGTTGCCGGCGCCCAAAATACCACCGGTAATGTATTGCGCCCCGCCTTGCAAATCATAAAAACAGCAGCGGGAATCAGTGTAGTATCGGGCGCTTTCCTGATGTTTACAAAAGCAAAACAATATGGTAAGGATGGCCTTTTGGTTTTTGCCGATTGTGCCGTAACACCCAATCCAACAGCCCCTCAATTGGCCGAAATAGCCATTTCGACTGCCCGCACGGCACAGGCGCTGGTTGGCGAAGAACCCCGCGTAGCCATGTTGAGCTTCTCGACAAAAGGCAGCGCCAAAGACCCCTTGGCCGACAAAGTAATTGAAGCCACCAAACTGGCAAAAGAAATAGATCCGGCCATCGCTATCGACGGCGAATTGCAGGCCGATGCGGCTCTTGTTCCTTCGGTTGCGGAAAGCAAAGCGCCCGGAAGCGCCATTGCAGGCAAAGCCAATGTGCTGGTATTCCCCACATTGGAAGTCGGAAATATTGCCTACAAGCTCGTTCAGCGGTTGGGCGACGCCGAAGCTATCGGACCAATCCTTCAAGGGATGGCTGCTCCGGTGAACGACCTTTCGCGCGGATGTTCGGTGGATGATGTGTATAAGATGGTAGCTATAACAGCAAACCAGGTAATTGCAGCAAAAAAATAAACATACCACCCCCTCCAACCTCCCCAGTAGGGGGAGGTTGGAGGGGGTGGATAACTCGTAACTATAATAATATGGCTGAATTTAAAGAACCAATCGAAAATTACGGATTGAGTAAAAAAGACAAAAAGAGATCCTTATTCTCTAAAATCGGCGTTGTGGGTTGTGGCCGCGATGGACGGTATGTCGTGAATCTGATCGCCCTTTCGGGGATGGAAGTTGTCTTTATTGAATTGTCCGAAGAGAAAATACAGGAAGCGCTCAAAGCTATTGAGCAAAATCTGGATACCAAAATCGAAAACTGGGGGCTGACACAGGCCAAAAAGCGTACTACAATGGGTCGCATCTCCGGCTCGTTGGATTACAACGACCTGAAGGACTGCGATTTTGTTATTGAATGTATCCGCTACGAGGCCAATGGCGAACGCAGTACCCAGTTGCGTAAAGAGGTATTCAAAAAGTTGGAGGAAGTTTTGTCGCCCGACGCCATCATTGGCACCAATGCCACAACGGTCATCATCAGCGAACTGGCCGCCGGCCTGGTACACAAGGAAAGATGTGTCAGCCTGCACTTCCCGATAGCGCACACCGATGCCCGCCTTCTTGAGGTGGTCAGCGGCAGCTTTACCTCGAAAGAAGTAATCGAAAAAATCAACCGTTTTGCCAAGCTAATCAAATATACGCCTATCGAGGTAAAGGAAAGCAGCGGTTTGGTTGGCCTCCGCCTGATGGTTATCATGCTGAACGAAGCTTGCCAGATATTGATGGAAGGCCTCACCAGCATGGAAAACATTGATGAGGAATTTAAGGTGATCTACGGGCAGCGTTACGGTATCTTCCGTCTGGCAGATATTATTGGTATCGAAAAACTGGTAATGCTTATGGAAGACATGTTCCACGAATATGGCGACAAGCGATACAAAGCCTCTCCTATTTTGTGGCGGCTCTATTATTCCAAGCAACTGGGAAAGGCTACTAAAAGAGGGTTCTATACCTACGACGAAGCAGAAAAAGTGATTGCCCCTAACAATTTAATTTGACAAGATGAAAATATTAGTATTGAACTGTGGAAGTTCTTCGATAAAATACCAGCTTTTTGACATGGATACCAAAGCGATATTGGCTAAGGGACTGGTCGAAAAAATAGGATTAAAAGGTTCGGTTCTGAGAGTCTCTTTACCAAACGGAGATAAACTAGCCCTCGAGGGTGAAATTCTTGAACACAAAGCAGGAATAGAGTACATTCTGGGCGTACTGACAAGCGAAAAATACGGCTGTATAAAATCCCTGAGCGAAATAGATGCCGTGGGACACAGGGTGGTGCATGGCGGCGAAAAATTCAGCAAAAGCGAATTGATTACAGACGATGTACTGATAAAAGTAGTGGAATGCATCGACCTGGCGCCGCTGCATAATCCACCCAATTTGGCCGGTATAGATGCCGTAAAAGAACTGATGGGCGACATACCACAGGTAGCGGTGTTCGATACGGCTTTCCACCAAACAATGCCGGCGGAAGCCTACATGTATGGCTTGCCTTATTCGTTGTACGAAAAATACGCCATTCGCCGTTACGGTTTCCACGGAACAAGCCACCGCTATGTATCGCGCAGGGCCTGCGATTTTTTAGGCGTTCCGTACGAAAGTCAGAAAATTATATCTGTTCATATTGGTGGCGGCGGTTCGCTGGCTGCCATAAAAAACGGAGAATCGATTGACACCAGTATGGGTATGACCCCTGTTGAGGGTTTGCTGATGGGTACCCGTTCGGGCGATGTGGATGCGGGTGTTTTGGCCTATATTATGGAGAAAGAAAATGTAGGGCCACAAACCTTATCGACTATCGTGAACGAATTCAGCGGATTGAGCGGTATTTCGGGTATTTCTTCCGATATGCGCGACATCAAAGCGGCTATGGACGAAGGAAATGCCCGGGCAAAACTCGCTTTCGATATGTTTTGCTACCGGGTAAAAAAATACATTGGTTCTTATGCAGCCGCTCTGGGTGGAATAGATATAGTAATATTCACCGCCGGAGTTGGCGAAAACCATTCGATAACCAGAGAGGTAGTATGTAAAAACCTCGAGTTTCTGGGAATAGAACTGGATAAGAAAATGAATGCTGCCACTCATGGCGAAGAAGCCCTTATCAGTGCTCCTGATTCAAAAGTAAAAGTGGTTATTATACCAACCGACGAAGAATTTATGATTGCATCCGATACAGCGGAAATTGTGATGAAAGCATAGGTTGTTGTAGGGGCGGGTTTTAAACCCGCCCTTACGGATTCAAGGTTGTAGGGGCGCGATTAATCGCGCCCTTTCTTTTGCAGGAATGCCCCACAAAGACAGTTGGGGTACAATTCATCGGTTGCATCCGTAGGGGCGTATGGCATACGCCCAACACACGACAATCAAAATACATATAATAATGAAACATTTGCGCGTTTCGACAGTACGTGCATCGGGCGTATGCCATACGCCCCTACAATGCGTTGTGCCATGCACAGGGGATTGCGGGTCGGAGCCCGCATTGACAGGGAAAAAATGGTCGCGGCACGCAACCTTGAACCTTGAAACTTTAAACGAAAGAAAAAGCAATAATATGCAAAAACAATACGTTATTACTATTGTACTCCGGTTTGGATAAAAAGGACAAGGTGAATAAACGAAATTCGTCATACAAGCAAATTGTTAAATCGACGGGTGTTTTTGGTGGTGTGCAGATAATAAACACCATCATTGGCATCGCCCGCAATAAATTGGGCGCCATACTGCTTGGCCCCGATGGGATTGGACTGATTGGCATCTACCAAAATGTAATCGACCTGATACGCCTTGTCAGTAATCTGGGAATCAATACGGGAGGCGTCAGGGACATTGCTTCCTGTGTGGATGACGAAAAGCGGCAAGCCTATTCCATTTCTGTTTTCCGCTGGTGGGCTATGCTTACCTCCTGTTTGGGCAGCCTTATTGCGTTGGTGTTCTGCTATCCGCTAAGTTTGTTCGGTTTTGGCGACGGGAGCTATGCCTTGCCTGTTGCCTTGTTATCTGTCGCGGTGTTTTTTATATCGCTGTCGTTTGGTCAATCGACCGTTTTGCAAGGATTGAGGATGATAGGGGAAATGGCAAAAGCCAGTTTGTGGGGCAATGCTGCCGGATTGGTCATTTCCATTGCGGCCTACTTCTTTTTCGGGCTTAAGGGCATTGTTCCGGCCTTTATGCTGTCGGGCATCGCTCTTTTTTTCTTCACGAATAGTTATGTCCGGAAAATACGGCTGTCTCCAGTTTCATTGAGCCATTCGGTGGCTTTGCGACAAGGCATTTCAAATCTCAAGTTGGGCTTGTATATTGCTTCGGTGGGTATTATCAGCACGGTGAGTATGCTTTTTGTCCGTTCGTTTTTAGCGCACCGGCTCAATTTTGATGCGGTTGGCGTTTTTAATGCGGCATGGACTATCTCCTTTGTTTATCCGGCATTGATACTGCAATCGATGGGTTCCGATTTTTTCCCGCGCCTTTGTTCGGTTGCCAATTCCAATTCGGAGGTTCGGAAACTGGTGAATGAGCAGACTTATGTTGCGTTAATCGTCATTATCCCCATTGTGATTGTCATGATGCTATTCTCGCAGTATGTTCTTCAATTCTTCTACACTTCCGAATTTGCCGTGGCCGGCTCTTTATTGCAGTGGCAAATCGCCGGAGGATTCTTCAAGGTGCTTTCCTGGCCTTTGGCTTTTGTTATGTTGGCAAAAGGGAAGGGGAAGTATCACCTGTTGGCGGAAATAGTGTTTTATGTCGCTTATCTGGGTGGCGGTTATGTGCTATTTCCACACTACGGCTTCGTTGGGTTTGGCATCGGCTATCTGTTGGCCTATATCGTTTATTTGGCAGTGGTGGCGCTTATCGGTGTCAGGTTATGCGCTTTCGGGTGGAGCAAACAAAATCTGCTGATGTCGGCTTTAGGCCTATTACTTATTTTGGCCGCCCTTGCCATACAATTATACATTTCCGATTATCAGTTAATTATAAGCGCCCTGTTTAGTCTGTCCGTTATTGTATATGTCGCCATTATGCTAAATAGAGTGGTTGATATTCGCGAACTGATTGTTAAAATAAGAAAGAAAATCCTAGGCTGAAATTAAATGCGTATATTTGCGTCAACAGAATAATCTCAGTAGTATGGATACAAAGAAAAACAAGCGGATAAACATCCCGATGCCACTGTTATTTATTGCGGCGGCGTTGCTTATAATCTTTTTCTGCCCCAGAGAGGGGAAGTTTAAGTATTCTTATGTAGAAGGAAAACCCTGGCGGTATGGATTGTTGACGGCCTCTTTCGATTTCCCGATTTATAAGGGAGAACTGGAAATAGAGCGGGAACGCGACAGTTTATTGTCCAAGTATCAACCTTATTTTACTATCAATAAGGAGATTTCGGAGAATGCCATTTCCGAATTTGATGAAAGCGCCGTAGAGAATGACATTCCCGAAGAATATGTGCTGTATATAAAGGCGAAAATGGCCGAATTGTATGAATCGGGCATAATTTCGACTGAGGATTATGACAAAATAGAAAACACCCGCTCGAAGCAATTGAAGCTGATTTATGCCTCCTCCAATACGGCGGTGGCCAGGGATGTATCTTCTTTCTACACGCCAAAATCGGCTTACGAAAAGTTTATTAAAGACAAACCGGATATACTGGACATCCATGTTGTAACCTCCCTGTCATTAAATAATTGCCTGTTCAGCAATATTTTGTACGACAAAGAAACATCTACCAAGGCAAAAGACGAATTATTGTCGCAAATATCCCCGGCACAAGGAATGGTGCAGTCGGGCGAAAAAATAATCGACAGGGGCGAACTGGTTACGCCAAGGACATTTATGATTCTCAACTCGTTGAAAAAAGTATCGGACGAAACTGTTGGAAGCAAATCCACGCAGAGTTGGTTGTTGCTCGGGGAATCGTTACTGGTTCTGGTATTCATTTTTTCGTTCATGACCTATTTACGGTTTTTCAGGCTGAAAGAATACAGTAACCGGAAGAATGTGCTGTTCATGCTGCTAATGATAACGGGCTTTAGCGCCCTGACCGGGATTGCGGTCGATAATAACTTGTTCAACGTGTATATCATCCCTTATGTCATTCCGACTATTATGGTCAGAACCTTTATCGACTCGCGCACGGCAATGACTACCCACCTGATAACGGCGCTTATATGCTCGTTTATGGTGCCTTTTCCCGCCGAATTTCTGACCCTGCAAATAACGGCAGGGTTTATCTGCATATTCAGCTTGAGGGACTTGACCGAACGTTCGCAGCTGATAAGGAGTTCGTTCTTTATTCTGGTTACCTACATGCTTGTTTATGCCGGCTATTCGTTGACGCATGATGCCGGTTTTGCGCAAGATAAAGAGCTTGACACCACCCGTGCACATTGGATGATGTTGCTTTATTTCGGCATCAATTTCATTTTTGTGATGTTTACCTATTTGCTGGTGTATATGTGCGAAAAAGTATTTGGCTTTATTTCGGGCGTGAGCATGATTGAGCTGTCCAATACCAATAAGCCTTTGTTGCAAAAATTTTCGGAAGTTGCGCCCGGTACCTTTCAGCATTCTATTCAGGTTTCAAATTTAGCCTCGGCTGTGGCGTTAAAATTGGGCGCTAATGCTGCGTTGGCGCGTACGGGAGCCATCTATCACGATATTGGGAAAATGACCAATCCGGCATTCTTTACCGAGAATCAGGCCCCGGGAATGAATCCCCATGCCGGATTATCCTATAAAGAGAGCGCACGGATAATCATCAGCCACGTGGAAGAAGGGGTGAAGATAGCCCGTAAATACAATCTGCCACAACAAATCATCGCCTTTATTGTTACGCATCACGGGACAGGTAAAACGCGATTCTTTTACAATTCGTACAAGAATGAACATCCCGATGAAGAGATTGACGAGTCGATCTTCCTTTATCCGGGGCCTAATCCCTTTAGTAAGGAAACAGCCATTGTGATGATGGCGGATGCCATTGAGGCCGCCTCTCATAGCTTGACCGAATTTACCGAGGAGTCGATTTCGGAACTGGTTGAGCGAATGATTGATGCACAGATGAGTGAAAAGCTGTTGCGAAATGCGCCCATCACATTCAAAGATATTGAAACGGCAAAAACTGTTTTCAAAGAAAAACTAATCACCATTTATCATACCCGGATAACCTATCCCGAGTTGAAGAAAGAGGCGTAAGGTACAAATTTGTCATTGCGGGTCGGAGCCCGCAATGACAATCTAAGAAAAAGACTTTTGACACAGCCCCTACACTAGGTTTTGTAGGGTCGTGGCGTGCCACGTCTGTTTGTATCGAATATGTTGCTATGAAGACGTGGCACGCCACGTCTCTACTGGGGTTTTGTCATTATGGGCTTCGACCCTACAACTTTGAACCTGAAACTTTTAAACCCTAACAAAAAGCATACGCAATGACTTTTACTTTCATAATCCCCTCCCCGGCCGGAAAGCGGCAAATATTACCAGGGCAAACGTATGAAATTTTTAGTACTACTGTTACGGATGAGATTCCTCCCCAAGCCCCCCCACCCCCCGTAGGGGGGATTTCAAAAGCCTCCCCTACGGGGAGGTTTGGAGGGGCTTCGCCGCCACTTCCTCATCCCCTCTCCCAAAAAGGAGACTGTCATTGGTAGCGTAGCGAGAAATCCCTGCTCATATCAGCAACTTTACCGAAAGGTATAAGCCGTAAAATTTTTCATGCGTTTGCCCTGCAAATATTACCAGGGCAAACGGACAATATTTTACATTTGTTATCAATCCCAATTTGCTAATACTTATTAACTAACAATAAAGAAATCTATCTTGCATAAAATTACATGAAAATCTTTTTTTCCTTTGTAAGAAATAATCGCCAGATGAAGACGAATTTTTTATTAGCTCTTGTATTTTTCGTTTTGCCGAACATCGTAGAAGGTCAAGATAAACTTTCTTCCGTTATACCGGATTCGGTTACCTTAACATTCACGCAAACAACTCCATTCTGGAAACAAACAATACCTCCGGCTATTTTTCTGGGGGCATCCGCCATTACTTGGGATGTAAACAAGGATGTAAGGGCAATCAGGAACCGCTACATACCCGGATTTCACAGTAAATTAGACGATTATATGCAATATGCTCCGGCAGCTACGGCTTTTGCATTAAACTTGTCCGGCGTCAAAGGCCGGAATAGACTTGGCCGTGTAGCGCTCAACTGGGGCGGGAGCATGTTAATTATGGGCGGATTGGTTAATTCAATCAAATATACGGCCAAAGTGATGCGTCCGGATGAAACAACAAGAAATTCCTTTCCTTCGGGACATACGGCAACGGCTTTTATGAACGCCACTTTTCTTCACAAGGAATATGGGCATGTAAATTCGCTGTACAGCATATTGGGGTATTCGATGAGCAGCTATACCGGAATAAGCCGCAGCTTGAATAACCGGCATTGGCTTTCCGATATTCTGGCAGGAGCAGGCATTGGTATTTTATCTACCGAACTAAGCTATCTGATAGTAGATAATTTCTATAAAAACAAGGGAGATTTCTTTTCTTCTTTTGATACAAGAACCGAACTGGAAAATCCATCGTTTGTTTCCGCAAGGTTTGGCCAGTCTTTTTATATAAATGGCTTGAAGTCATTCGATAAATTTGGCTTGGAAGGAGCCGTAGAGGGAGCCTGTTTTTTTAATAAAAAATGGGGCATTGGCGGCGAATTGAGCTTTCTGCACATGCCGTTTGAAGAAGAAGCGTTAGACTTTCTGGAATGGGACGAACCGCCGGAAGATTTTATAAATCCGCAAATGAATACCCAGTCCTTTGGATTATCTTCATTGATGATAGGCGGATATTACTCCAAATACTTGGGCCGCAAATTTATTTTTCAGGGGAAGCTCCTTGCCGGAGTAGGATTTGGCATTGGCGGCGACATCAATATCATAGCTCAAAGAAAGCTTGGCGGAGAATTGGTACAAACGACTATCCCGTTAATAGAATATTCAGTTGATAATGCATGGATTGCAGGAGGAGGAGCCTCGCTGACCATGATGATAGCTCCTACATTAGGCCTTTCATTATATGCAGACTACAAATATACAAATCCCAAAACCAAACTGTCAATTTCGAGCTATTATTCGGAGGTCGAAAACGGGTTTCTTGATAGTGAACGAATGTACATAAGCGCTTTGTTTTGCGGGCTTAAATTGGTTTCCTTCTTTTGACTTCCGGCATTTTTGACAACGGAATGATGAGAGCGATAGAAAGCGGGAAAGAAGCCCTTTGAGGAACTTGAACCCGATGTAAATCGCCTTTTGGAGAGGGGCGGGGGATGAGGTGTATTTCGGGTAAACCCTTGAACTTTAAACCTTAACAAAAAGCATACACAACAGTTCTTTCCACACCTTGAAGTTCATGGGTGTCGGAAAATCGAGTATGCGCCGGAATGCTTTCCGTTCTTTGCAGGCAAATATCCACCGGAAGCAGATTGTTGCCCTGAATATGTCGTGATTGTAGGTTCGGCAAAGCTGGTTGGATCCGCCCAGCTTTATTAACCAGGAGTTGGCTTTGACAAGAAAATCCTTATCCGGTATTGCCTGTACGCTTTTATCTCTCAATGCCAAGTGAATATCCAGTTCTTCATCGTCGGCATAAATGGCCAGACTTATCAGCTCTCGTTTAAAAATAGTTTTGGTAAACGACGTTATTTTTTCCTGCATGGCGCTGCTGGTGTTTGCATCGTGCCAGCGATATTTCACCAAGGGTTTGGTGATGTTCTCCATTTTATAACGGGCTGCCGAAAAGCGGCACCACAGGTCGTAGTCCTCAGCCACCCAAAAATCGGGATTATACGATTCGTTGACAAATATGGCCTTCCTGATCAGGATGCTCGACTGAATAAACTGGCTACTGAAAAGCAACGAACAACGAATGCTATCGTAACCGTTTGCCAGCTTAATTTGCTTTATTTTCTTCCCATTACTGTCAATCATTGTTCCCCAAGTCCCGCACAGCACATAATCGGGATGGCTATCCAGGAAATCGACTTGTAGCTGCAATTTATTGGGTAGCGCTATGTCGTCGCTATCCAAAAACGCGATGTATTCTCCCTGCGCTTTTTCCAGCAGCAATTTTCGGGTATAGGAAACGCCCCTGTTTTCGGTATTCTTACAGAGGCTTATCCTGTTATCCTTGTCGATATAAGCATTGATAATTTCCCCGGTATTATCTGTCGAGCCATCGTCCCCGATAATCAATTCCCAATCGGAAAAACTTTGGCCGATTATACTGTCGATGGCTTCGGCAATATAATCTGCACCGTTATAAACAGGCATCAAAACAGAAACTTGGGGCATATTTTTTTTAGTCTAAAATTAACTTCCAAAATTACACTATTTTCTTTGAATTTGGTGTTAAAGTAGGGGTAAATGCATGAAAAAATTAGACCCAGAAGGCATAGCCGTCAGCCTCAACGTGTAGTTGTGCAACAAATACAACATGTCCGCACCAACGAAAAATAGGGGCGGTTCGCGAACCGCCCTTATTTTTCGTACCATTCGTAGGGGCGTATGGCATACGCCCGACACACGACAATCAAAATACATGCAATGATAAAACATTTGCGCGTTTCGCCGGTGCGTGTGTCGGGCGTATGCCATACGCCCCTACAATGCGTTGTGCCATGCACAAGGTTTTCGCCATGCATGGGGAGATTGCGGGTCAGGCCCCGCAATGACAGTTTTTTTGTGGGGCGTTCCTGCCCCCCTCGCCCTTTGGAGAGGGGGGGTGTGTGAGGTAAACAATAAGGGCGAACACTCGGTTCGCCCTTATTAATTTTTTATCTGTCGATAACGTGTTATATACTTAACGCATTATTTGATGAATTTTTGAACATATACTTTGCCGCCCAATTGAGCTTTTGCAATGTACAAGCCTTTTGGCAGGTTTTCTACCGATACTTGGTTGATACCCGATTTAACAGTGGCGCCCGACAAGCTGATTACAGCTATTTTGGCTTGTTCTTGTTCTGCTTTTGCAAACTGAAGTACGCCGCCTATTATAACCAGCGAATTGCTGTTGCTTACTGCATCCGCAGCTTTAATGCCCAGCGCGTTCCATGGATATTCGGTTTCGCCTAATAAATCTACAAGTTCATCACCGTTCATTTCAAAGGCGCCGATGGAGCATTTGCCTCCGTCAATTACACGCTCGAAACCAAATATATCTTTTGTGAGATCAACACGGTCGGCGAATTGTGTGAGGTATGCAGCGTTTCCGTAGGTGCGGGCAAATGCATCGGGAAGCAATGGACATGCATAATATTCGCTTAAATATATCGGCGCCATCGGATCATCTTCCGAACGAACAACACCTGCTGCATTTGTATATTCGGCTCCTGTATAATAATTGAATTCATTCGGTTCATCAAAATCACCTATGGTAATACCAGGGCCTTGAACACGACCAATCATGCTGTTGGCAATTGTAAGTTGACCTGCCGCCGGAGCAACTTCTCCTCTATATACGAAGTCAATTCCATATTCGCCACCCGATGTTCCGTTACCGTCGAGCAAATCGTTGTAGAAAGCAGAAATACGGTTTGCCTGTCCATAACCTTCGGTATGCATAAATAGAACACCTGGGCCATGACCGCCATTCCCACCTGTTGCGTTATCAATAAGCGATGAATTAACCAGGGTAAATTTGTTGTTCGGAGTTGCAGCCCACAATAAGATTGTGCTACCGTCGGTTCTCGACTCGTTGTGGTAGAAGAACGAATTTGCAATAAATGTTTCCTGTGGAGCTTCTCTCTTATGGTCGATAAAGATAGCGCCGCCACGTCCTGCACTGTTATTTATGAATGCTGAGTTCAGAATGTTGATGTTCAGCCATTTGTCTTCTTCGACGATGCCACCGCTGGTTCTGTCGGCAATAACGCCGCCGTCGCCATAGCAATTGTTATTTTTGAACAAACAGCCGTCAATATTAAGTGTAGCTTTGCGGTCGTGGTTATTCTGAATTTGAATAACGCCACCATGGCTATCGGGGCTGGTACCGGCTGCATTATAAAGCGCTGCACAATTGTGATTTTGGAAAATGCTACGGGTAATGTTCAAAACGCCTCCCGATTGGAAGATGGCTCCACCTTGCTTGTTCAGGTTGTCGTCGAATACACAATCGGTTATATTCATTGTTCCTGTCAGGAAAGTGATAGCGCCACCATTACCTTGAGAGACAGAGCTGTTCCAAGTCATAGCATCTTCGTCAATAAGAGCGCAATAGTTTTTGGTAAAATAGCAGTTGTTGAAATTGATAACCGAACTTCTTAACCAAAACACACCGCCGCCATCGCTAACCCGGTCTGTACCACCGGTAAACAGGATGTTTTCGAAAGTGTGAGTTTGTCCGTCGATTGCGAAAATACGTCCGGTACCCTTTGAATCGAAACCGTCAACAGGAAGAAATGCTACTCTACTGTTGTCGTCATCAATCATTGTTTCTTCGGGTTCGTTCAAGCCTTTGATAATTGAATTTGACCAGGGGCCTACATTTGAGAAGAAGAAACCTTGTCTGCCACCATTAGCGCTTAGTCGCATAATACCCTGAGCCTCTGCTGCTGATGCACCTGGGGCACTAACGGGCTCGTTGTTCATGTCAATAATACCGTCCACCCAAATAGTATTGTTACCGCCATTCGACAACAAGTTTTCGGGATCGCTCATCAGCAAGTGAATCTGGCGTAAAGTTTTCACCGCTGTTTCTTTTGTCAAACCGTCTGCTTTGTCGTCTCCATTTGCCGAAAGATAGAAGTCCAATGCGTAAGCGCTTGTTGTAACGAAACAACACAAGCACAGAGCCGCCATTAATTTTGTAATTTTTTTCATAAGTACGAATGTTTTAATTGAATTAAATAGTTAATTTTGTTTTGCCGACCCACTCCAGAATACATCCGGTATTCTTTCGGGAGCAATTCATAACTTCTGCGTGCAGAAATTAGATACCACAAAGAAAGCGCGATCCTATTAAATTTTGACGCCACAACTTATTAATTGCGTATTAATTTTTTATTAAATTGACCTTGGTGTGAAAAAAAGAGTATTTTTTTTGAGACAACTCCGAATATTGCAATTGGCTGTAGGGGCAGACCTGTGTGTCTGCCCGAATATTGCATAAAGGGATTGCGGGTCGGAGCCCGCAATGAAATTGTAGGGGCGTATGGCATACGCCCCTACAATTTCGTCGTCAACAACAAAAAAATGTCCGAATTTTATTCGGACATTTTTTTGTTGTGAACCTCAGTATAGGCGGGTCATGACCCGTCTATACTCTGAACTTTAACCCTGAAACTTTGAACTATTTAAGTATATTCGCTATATCAGGATTGGACAGGAATTTGGCTATTTCCAAATCGTTGCCTGCGTATTTCTTGATGTTGGCATCTTTTTGAATTGCTTCGCGCAAGTTTCCGGCAACTCCGGCAATGTTGTTTGTGCGGGCAGCTACAATTGCCGAAAGGTAAGAGGTGGTTGCATCTCCTTTTGTAACGGCTTTCAATGTTTGTTGCGCTTTGTTGTAGTCTTTTGTCAGTATCTGGGCTACGGCGGCATTGTTTGTTTTAGCATCGCCAAAAGCTTGTACGGCTTTGGTGTAATCGCCTTGCTTGATGTAAAGCAATCCCAGGGCTTCGTTAACGGTATTGGCTTGCGATGCCAAGCCCAACAATTCCTGCGCTTTTTGTGTGTCGTTGTTCGATAGTGCATTCAGCGCCAGGTTCATGTTTGGTTCGGCGCCTTTTGGCGCCAGGCTAAGCGCTTTATTGAACGATAAAGTGGCTTTTTCGGCCTGTCCGTTTGCATAATAGTAAGCGCCCAAGTTGTTCCATCCGCGATAATCGTTCGGGAACTTCTGAGTAACCAAGGTATATATTTTTTCTTTGGCAGCGCCATCCAGATTGGCCGCATACAGTAATTCTTCAACGCTTAAATCGCTTGTGGAATTGCTATTGATGGCGGCTATCAGTTCTTCGTCTGTTTTACCTATAATTTCGACATTGGCAGTCAGGCGCGAGCGGCGAAGTTGAGGAAGAATTGTTTCGGCCAGCTCCTTATATATAACCGAGATATTTTTAATTTCGCGTTCCCTTGTTTCAGGGTCGGAATACATCGACAAAACGCTTAGAACTAGTTTTTTGTCCTGCAAGCTGGAAGCTTCTACCAAAGCCTTGAATCCATCCCAGTCCTGAGCGGTGTATCTGGCGGTAATTTCTGTGTCGATTTCTTTTTTGGCAAATTCTTTTTCAAGGTAGCTGGAGGTATTCTTTTCGCGTTTTTCAGCCAACTTTTCGTTCAACTCAAGACCGCCGTCGGGAGATGCATAAGCCGAAACTTCCACGTTAACGTATTTGCGATCGTTGTCGTAAGCATCTTTCACCAGGTTTTTCCATGCAGCCAAATCGCTGGAGTTCAACTGACCCGATCTTAGTTCGGCTTGTTGTATCAGGAACAAGATGTCGGCGTCGTGCGCTTCTTTTATAATCCGTTGGAATTTATCGGGTGCGCTGGCAGGAGTAACGCCCAAAGCGCTGGCCAAAGAAGCTGTTGATGAAATGCCATCGGCAACCTTCAAATCGGGAAGATTGAAGCTTTTTGATTTGATACCGGCATTGAAACGGAGATACAATTCCGATTTCTGCATAGCGGGCACATAGTCGAAAGTCGATTTCAATGTGAAATTTCCACCTTTCGATTGAGAAATAACGATTCCGTTACCGGCAACATTTTCTCCCTGAAATGTTTGAGGAGTTCCCAGGCTTTCTTGTCCCTGATATTTCAGCACAGGCGTAATTGTTACAACGGCATTTTTGTTAAACCATTTGCTTGGAAATGCGCCGTTAATTGTTACCGGAACTTTTGTCCCCACAAGTTCGAGAGGAGAGGGGGTAACATTAATTGACGAGTCTGACAATGGTTTCAGATTACTTCCGCAAGACGCGGCTAACAGACTAATGAAAGCGAGCATCATTAGCGGGATGTAGCGTTCTACTCTATTGAATTTCATGATTAAAAATAAATTTGTTATTACTGGATTTTAATTAACTTCATTGTTGCGGGGCTAAGTTAATTCTTTTTTGTGTGTGATGAAAAAGAAGAACGAAGTTTTAAAACCATTTTTAAGTAATTATAACAAAAACCTCTTGTGCCTGCCATGAATAACTTTCGTTACGGCATTATAGCGCCGATAGCTTTTATTACTGAATATTTGTTGTATTTTTGTCTTTTAATCGAAAATAGATATGTCGAATGTAGAGAAAAATAATTTTGAAGAACTGATAGAAAATATGTCGCATATTCACAGCGCATTGCAAAACTGCGCTGCGAAAACGGTTGACCAATTCCTCTCATTAAGAAATTGGGCGTTTGGTTATTATATTGTGGAGTATGAACAAAAGGGCGAAGACCGCGCCAAATACGGCGAAAATCTTATGCGGGAAATTGCCGACAAACTGACCCATATAAAAGGACTTCGTTTTCGCCAATTATATATCTGCAAAGACTTTTATTTGACGTATCCATACTTTTTGCAGTCAGTGACTGCAAAATTACAACAGTCTGACATTGAGCCGGATACAATTTTGCGGTCAGTGACCGCAAAATCTTCGGATGAGGAAATCGGAATAGTTACCACAAAATCGAATGGAGAAAATAACGATTTACAGCTACAACCTGAATTATTACTTTCACGCCTTACTTTTACCCATTTTGTTGAGTTAATCCGAGTGGAAGATGACTTGCAACGGCTTTTTTATGAAGTGGAAACTATCAAGAACAATTGGAGTGTTCGTGAACTGAAACGAGCCATTAATACCTCGCTTGCATTCCGTAGTGTCATGTCCATCAACAAAGAAGCGGTTATTGCCAAAATAAAAAATCTCAAACCGGCTTTCAATGAAGAAATTATACGGAATCCATACGTTTTGGAGTTTCTTGGCTTGGAAGAAAAATCGGAATACAGCGAAACGGAACTCGAACAGCAAATCCTGAATCATTTACAGGAATTTTTGATTGAATTGGGAACAGGATTTTGCTTTGAAGCACGTCAGAAAAGAACCACATTTGATAATAAACATTTGCGAATGGATTTGATTTTCTATCATCGTATTTTAAAATGCCATATTCTTATCGACCTGAAAGTGAATGAATTTGACTATGCCGATGCCGGACAGATGAATGTCTATCTCAATTATTACAAGGAAAATGAAATGACGGAAGGCGACAATCAGCCTATTGGTATTATCCTTTGTGCAAACAAGAACGATACGCTGGTAAAATATGCCACTTCGGGAATGGACGAGAATCTGTTTGTTTCCAAATATCTACTTAAATTGCCGGAAAAGAAAGTGCTGGAGAACTTTATGAAAAGGGAATTGAATCAATAATTTTATCTTGCCGATTTGCCATGTATGATTAATGTTTCGGTAAAATTGCTGATATGAGCAGGAGATTCCTCCCTTTGGTCGGAATGACTGTCTCCTTTTTGGGAGAGGGGATGGGGAAGTGGCGGCGAAGCCCCTCCAAACCTCCCCGTAGGGGAGGCTTTTGAAATCCCCCCCTACGGGGGGTGGGGGGGCTTGGGGAGGAATCTCATTCGTAACAGTAGCGGTAAATTTTTTCAAGGTTTGCCCTGATAATCTTTGTTCAATGGTTTTCCTTTTCGTTTGTTTTTCTTAAATTTGCGCCCAAATAATTATACAGATGAAATATAAAATAAGTGCACCGGAGTCAGTGCATTCTTCTATAAAACTACCGGCATCAAAAAGCATCAGCAACAGGGCTTTAATCCTGAATGTGATGTGTGCCAATCCGACCGGAATAGAGAACCTGTCGGATTGCGACGACACCAAAGTGATGATAGACGCTTTTTTGTCGGAAGAGAACCTGTTTGATGTGAAAGCGGCGGGAACATCCATGCGCTTTCTGACGGCATTCCTGTCCAGGGTTCCGGGCGAATGGGTCATCACCGGCACAAAACGGATGAAAGAACGCCCTATTCACATATTGGTGGATGCCCTCAATTCGCTGGGTGCACACATTGATTATTTGGAGAATCAGGGCTATCCTCCGCTAAAAATTAAAGGGAGCGCCTTGAAAGGCGGCGAAATATATTTGTCGGGGAATGTCAGTTCGCAGTTTATATCTGCTTTGCTGATGATTGCCCCCACCATGGAGAAAGGCCTTGTTATCCACCTCGAAGGCGATGTTATATCCCTTCCTTACATCAAACTCACGCTGAAAATGATGGAAGAGTTTGGCGTGAAATCGAATTGGACGGAGAACACCATAAAAGTATTTCCACAGGAGTACAAAGCCACACAATACAGCGTAGAATCGGATTGGTCGGCGGCCTCCTATTGGTACGAAATAGTGGCGCTCAGCCAGGATGCGGAAGTTGAATTGCTGGGGCTTCTCCGCAACAGCGGGCAAGGCGATTCAAAAGTCGCCGACTTGTTCCTCGACTTGGGCGTAAGCACCGAATATACCGAACGAGGCGTGCTGCTGAAGAAAACCGACCGGATTGTAAAGAAAATGTTCCACGATTTTGTCAACGAACCCGATTTGGCGCAAACGCTTGTGGTTACTTGTTGCCTGATGAATGTCCCGTTTTTGTTCACCGGTTTGCAAAGCCTGAAAATAAAAGAGACCGACCGCATCGAAGCGCTTAAAGCCGAACTGAGAAAGCTGGGCTATGTAATAACCGACAGCAAAAACAGCATCCTCGAATGGAATGGAGAGCGGGAGGAAGTTCAGCCCGACCCTGTTATCAGCACTTACGAAGACCACCGGATGGCGATGGCATTTGCTCCGGCGGCTATAAAAACCGGCTCGCTGAATATTGCCGACCCGGATGTTGTTAGCAAATCCTATCCCCGGTATTGGGCGGATTTGAAGAAAACAGGCTTCCTTATAACGGAAAATAACTGATGGAACTCCTTTTTATATTTCTGGCAATTGTCGCTTTTTTCGTCGTCTCGCTTTTCGTTTGGAACACCATCCAGCAAAAAAGAGGGAACACCGGAAAACCGGAGGATGTTCTCAACAATCGTCCCGAAGACGGGGAATGTTGCGGACAACATGCCGTTTGCGAAAAGGAACTGCTGATAAAAAGCTACCTCAGCAAAGAAATAGAATACTTCGACGACGAAGAACTGGATACCTATATTAACAGGCCGTCCGACTGCTACACGGAGGAGGAAGTAGAAGAATTCAGGGAAGTTTTGTATTCGATGTACGATGACGATAAACCCAAATGGGTTCGCAGTTTGCAACGAAGAGGAATAGCTATACCCAACCAGTTGAAAGATGAAATTATCCTTACTGTTACCTAGCATGGAATTTTTTGAACTTTTCCACTATACTTTTTTTCAGAATGCCTTGTTGGGCAGTTTGTTTGCCAGCATTGCCTGTGGCATCATCGGCACGTACATCGTTGCGCGGAGGCTGGTTTTCATTAGCGGCGGAATTACCCACTCTTCGCTGGGTGGATTGGGGATGGGTTTTTACTTCGGCGTCAATCCTGTTTTGTCGGCCATGCTGTTCTCCATTTTATCGGCTTTCGGCATCGAATGGTTCAGCAAAAAGCAAGGCGTGAGACAGGATTCGGCCATTGCCGCCTTCTGGTCGCTGGGAATGGCTACGGGTATTATCTTCATCTTCCTCAAGGCCGGATTTGCCCCCGATTTGTCGGAATATCTTTTCGGCAATATCCTCACCATTACTACCGCCGACATCCTCTATCTGGCTATTCTGTCAGCCGTGCTAAGCCTTGTGTTTATAGCTTTCAGGCACGAGATACTCTATGTTTCGTTCGACCCCGATTTTGCCAGAACACGCAATCTGCCGGTGAAATTTATCGAATACCTGATGATGTTTTTTATTGCTGTCTCCATTGTGTTGTCCATCCGTCTGGTTGGCATTGTGTTGTTAATGTCTCTGCTCACCGTCCCCCAGATGACGGTCAATTTATACACTTCCAATTTCTCGAAAATAATTTTCGGGTCGATTGCTATTGGTTTTGTAGCCTGCGTTGCCGGATTGCTGTTTTCCTATTTCCTGAATGTACCTTCGGGCGCCTTTATTATATTTGTGCTGATAATCGGCTTTATTTTGTGCCGGTTTTTCCGGGGATTGAGGAAAAGGGCTGTCTAAGAAGGTCGATAAAGGCGCCCAAAAAGAATGCAAATTGCGCAGATTACACAAATTCACGCAAATAAATCATTCTTGTTCTGAGAATAGACCGATTTAAACAATATATAATTGCGATAATTCGCGTAATCTGCGCAATTTGCGTTCTTATATTTCGTGTCCTTTGTGGTGAATAGTTGCCATTTCTCAGTTTTCAGGGAAGAGCCAATTTAAACATTTATTTGCAAGCTTAAACAATTTCATATACATAGTGATACCTTATTTTTCCGAAATTCTTTTACCTTTGCACGGATAAAAATTTATCAACTATTTATTGGCCTGTTTTCCAACCGTAGTTGATTTTAGTTGTCGTACTTAAATAAACCTTACAAAAGGACTGACCTTAATAAAATTATGTATTGTTATGAATAAAAAAATTGTTTTGTTTTTAGCTGTTGCTTTGGTTTCCACCGGCATATACGCACAGGCAAAGGACGCTGTGCTAATGAAGATTAATAACCGACCTGTAACAAAATCGGAATTTGAATATCTATACAACAAGAATAATTCTTCTTCGCAGCAATCCCTCGATGAATACCTTAAACTGTTTATCGACTACAAACTGAAGGTGGAAGAAGCTTCGACACAGGGGCTGGATACCCTGAAAGTATTTTTGTCGGAATACAATAACTACAAAAACCAGCTCACACAGCCTTATTTGCTCGACACGGTTAGCGAACAAACCGTAGCCAGGAAAATTTATGACCGCATGGGCGAGAATATCGAAGTCAGCCACATCCTCATCCGTTTGCCGAACGAAGGGCGGCTTTTACCCAAAGATACACTGGCTATATACGAAAAAGCGATAGCCGTCCGGAATCAGCTGACAGGAAAAAATGCGAAAAGCTTTGAGGCTGTTGCCTTAGAAAATTCCGAAGACCAAGGTGTAAGCCAGTCCGAACGTCCCGGATATTTGGGATGGGCAACATCAATGATGTTTGTTGCGCCTTTTGAAAACGGAATGTATGCCACCAAAACAAACGAAGTAAGTATGCCTGTCAGGTCGGCATTTGGTTACCACCTGATTAAGGTACATAACCGCCGTCCCGATCCGGGTAAATTAAACATATCGCACATCATGCTCAATTATCCACAGCGGGAGCCAACCGCACAGGAAACCGACAGCGTACGGAAAATTGCCGACGAAGTGTATGCCCGATTAAAGGCAGGAGGCAATTACGCCGAACTTAGCGATCAATTTTCGGGCGACAGGCAATCTGCCGAAAAAGCCGGAAACCTGGGTTGGATGCAAACCGGAACAAGGTACCCACAATCGTTTATGGATGCGGTATTCACATTGAAAGATACCGGCAGTTTCACCACGCCTGTGGCAACGTCCTTTGGCTTTCATATCATCAGACTGAACGAAAAAGCCGACAGAGAATCCTGGGCCGAATCAAAAGCTAAAATCATAAAACAATTAGAAAATTCCGACCTTTCGGAAGAACTAACCTCGCTGAAAATAAAGAATTTAGCGAAAAATGTCGATTATAAAACAGATAATGCCGTTTATAATAACCTGCTTTCGCTGGCAAATGCCAATTTCCCGCTCGATTCGGCCTCAATAAGCATTACATCGCAAGATAGCAGAACATTGTTGACCGTTGGCGGTAAAAAATACAGCGTAGCCGATTTTACGGCTTACCTGCAAAAAAACGGAAATTTCCGTCAGAACCTTTCTACCGAATTTTTGGCCAGGTCATTCGATACCTATCTTCTGGCTAATTTGAAGGCGGCTTATACGCTTTCGCTGGAAGATAAATATCCCGAATACCGGAACCTGCTCCACGAATACCACGACGGCATTCTCTTGTTCAACGTGATGAATGAAGAAATTTGGGAAAAAGCCGCGAACGACACCACCGGGCTGGTCAATTATTTTAATACAAACAAAAGCAACTATAAATGGGATTCGCCACACTACAAGGGACGAATTGTATATTGCAAAGACGAAGCAACATTGAAAGCAGCCAAAGATATTGCCAGTAAAAACAAGCAAAATCCCGATATTGACGCCCTCATCAAATCATCGTTCAACAACGATAGCATTAATCTTGTTTCCATCAAAAAAGGCGTGTGGGCAAAAGGCGAAAATCAGTTTGTTGATGCCGCCGTTTTCAAAGCAGGACCCGAACCCGAACCCGTTGCCAGTTACCCCTTCTATTTTGTAGATGGCAGATTGATTAACGCCCCCGAAGATTATACCGACATTAAAGGATTGGTAGTTTCCGACTATCAGGAATTGAGAGAAAAAGAATGGATGCAATCCCTACGCGATAAATATAAAGTTGAAGTCGATCGTAAAGTATTGAGAACAGTAAAATAGATTGGATGAAGTATCGCTTTATAATACTGTATTGCAGCATATTAATAACTCTAATAACGCTTAAAGCTTGCTCTCCAAAGTCCGAAGTTGTTGGGATAGAGGACGAGCGGGCTTTGGTCGGCATCGGCGGTAAAACTTTATATAAGCAGGAAGTGGACGGCAGTATCTCCGGCGAATTAAGCGCTGCCGACAGTACGCTTGTGGCTGAAGCGTATATAAAAATGTGGATTAGGAACGAGTTGATGTATGAAAAAGCAAAAGAAAATTTAGTCGATAAAGCGAAAATTGACGAACTCGTAGATAATTACAGGCACTCGCTGACCATATACACCTATCAGGAGCAATTGCTGAGGGAGCGTTTGTCGAAAGAAATTACCGATAAGGAAATCCATGATTATTACGACAATAATCAGGAGCAATTGAAGCTGGAGACCAACATTATCAAGGGTTTATTTTTAAAAGTGCCGATTAGTTCGCTGCGCCTCAACGATTTAAGGAAGTGGTATTCGTCTGACTCGGAGAAATCAATCGAAAATATTGAGAAATATTCGCTGGAGAATGCTGTCATATACGATTATTTCTATAACAAGTGGGTGGATCTTGACGATGTTATGGCCAATATACCCCGGACGATAAGCAGTCCGGCGCAGTTTCTCAACGACAACAAGCGACTGGAAGTACAAGACTCGGCCTACGTTTATTTACTCAATATTAAAGAATACGCATTGGTAGGAAGTAAAGCGCCCTTTGAATTTGCCAAAGGACAGATTCTGGATATACTTCTCAGTAAAAAAAGAGAGAATTTTATAAAGAAATTTGAAGCCGATTTGTATGAAGATGCCATAGACCATAACAAAATTAAATTTTATGCCAAGTGAGAATTCATCGCTTTATAACTTCTTTTAATAATCCGGCGCCCGAAAAGTTGCCCAATATAAGTATATTTACCGCTCTTAAATAAATTCAATTACAATGAAGAGATATTTCTGTAGAATAATTTCCCTTTTTTCGCTGTTATTCGTTTGTTATAATTCAAACGCTCAGGATAATGTCATCGACCAGGTTATCTGGGTTGTTGGTGATGAATCGATATTGAAATCCGAAGTAGAAACTGTTCGCCGCGATATGCTGGTTAGCGGGAAACATTTCGAGGGAGACCCGTATTGTTTTATACCCGAACAACTCGCCGTTCAGAAATTGTACCTGCACCAAGCAAAGATAGACAGTATAGATGTCCCCCTCTCCAGCATATCGAGAGATGTAGAGACCGACCTGAACAGTGCAATAAACTTTTACGGATCGAAAGAAAAGCTGGAAGAATATGAAGGTAAACCGCTGAATGAACTTCGGGAAGATTTGAGAACCAGACGAAGAGACGGAGCAATTATGAGACAAACACAAAGTAAAATTGTAGGAGATGTGCGCCTGACCCCTTCGGAAATACGGAAATACTATTCGAGTTTGCCGCAGGATAGCTTACCTTTCATCCCAACCACGGTCGAGGTTCAGATAATGACCATGCAGCCTGTAACCCCAATCAAAGAAATAGATGCTGTAAAGGCACGGTTAAGAGATTTTACCGACAGGGTCAACAAAGGAGACGCCGATTTTGCTACTCTGGCGCTGATGTATTCGGAAGACGTTGAATCGGCTAAAAGGGGAGGCGAATTGGGATTCACCGGACGGGCGCAGCTGGTTCCCGAATTTTCCAGCGCAGCCTTTGCACTCACCGACACCAAAAAAATATCGAACATTGTAGAAACCGAATACGGATTTCATATCATCCAACTGATCGAACGCCGGGGCGACCGGATCAATGTAAGGCATATTCTCTTGAAACCCAAAGCATCTGCTGTGGAAACAAACAGAATAATAAGCCGCATGGATTCAATTGTTTCCGACATCGACAACAAGAGATACACTTTTGAGGAAGCAGTAGGCATCTTGTCGTCGGATAAGGATACCCGCAACAACAAGGGGCTGATGGTCAACAAAAATAACTACGGGGCAAATGCCGGAACATCGCGTTTCGAGATGAATGAGCTTCCGCAGGAAGTAGCCAAAATAGTGAATAATCTGGCTGTGGGCGAACTGTCGAAACCCTTTACCATGCTCAACGAAAAAGGAAAGGAAGTGGTAGCTATCGCCAAATTAAAACAACGGGTCGAAGGGCACCGCGCCAACGTGTCGGACGACTACCAAGCCCTTAAAGCCATTGTAGAAAACAATAAAAGAGAGGACATATTAAAAAAATGGTTGGAGACCAAAATAAAAACAACTTATATCTGGATACATAACGATTGGAAGAACTGCGATTTCAGTTATTCGGGATGGGTAAAATAGGGTATCTATAAACAAGCTGCCAATGTATCGCAAGATTATAAACTTCTTTATGAAAGGGCACAGAGTACGAATAACCGGTATTCTGTGTTTGATTGTTATTTATGTCTCGGCCCAGTCGCTTCTGCCCGCACCTCAGAATAACAAGAAAAAGATAGAAATAGTGTCTGCCTTGTCGATGAATAAACGCCAGAATTTCGACCCGACTATCTTGCTGGACAGTGTCGTGCTTTTTCACGATGGCGCTTATATGTACTGCGATAGCGCCTACCTCGACGAAAAGAACAACGCTTTTGAAGCCTTTAGCCGGATAAAAGTGGAACAAGGCGACACCCTGTTTCTTTACGGCGACTATCTACGCTACGATGCCAATACCAAGCTGGTGCGAATAAGAGAAAATGTGCGGCTCGAAAACAAAAACGTTACGCTTTTCACCGACAGCCTCAATTATGACAGAGCCATTAACCTGGCCTATTATTTTGATGGCGGAATGCTGGTGGATGAAGAAAATGAGCTGACATCCTTCTGGGGGCAATACGAGCCGGCGATTAAAATAGCGACTTTCAAAGACAGCGTGAAGCTGGTGAACAATAAATTCATCTTGTATTCCGATACCTTGAAATACAATACCGACAACAAAATAGCCACCATCCTCGGCCCATCCACCATTGTTTCCGATAGCGGTATTATCTACACCAAAAAAGGATGGTACAATACACAGAGCGAAGAATCGAAGTTGTTCGACCGCTCGTTAATCGTCAATAAGGAGGGCAACCGTACCCTTACGGGCGATACGGTATTTTATGACAAAACCAAAGGCTACGGCGAAGTCTTCGGCAACATGTACCTGCAAGATACCCTGAAGAAGATAATCCTGCGAGGGCATTACGGCTATTTTGACGAGGTAAACGACTATGCAATGGCCACCGATTCGGCTTTTTGCATCGAGTATTCGCAAGGAGACAGTTTGTATGTGCACGGCGATACGCTGAAGCTGGAAACCGATTCTGTTTACAGGGAGATAAAGGCATATTACAACGTCCGGTTCTATCGCTTCGATGTGCAGGGCGTGTGCGACTCAATGCAGTTCAATACAAAAGATTCTATCCTTTATATGTATAAAGAACCCGTCCTGTGGAACGAGCAGCAGCAGCTCAATGGCGATACGATTGAAATTATGATGAATGACAGCACGATTGATAATGTGCACATGAAGAACTATTGCTTTGCCATAGAAGAACTGGATTCACTCCATTACAATCAGTTGAAGGGTAGGGACTTGAAAGCTTTTTTTGAAGGAAAAGAGTTGCGTTATATTGTAGTGGAGGGCAATGCCGAATCTATTTTTTATCCCGCGGAAAAGGATGGCAGTAAGACGGGAATGAATCAAACCGAGAGCAGCTTCCTGTCGATTGCCATGAAGGAGAAAAAAATAGAGAAATTGAAGCTCTGGTCCAAAGCCACCGGTAAAATGATTCCGATACCCGACCTGAAACCGGAACAATTGACATTGAAAGATTTTCAGTGGTTCGATTACCTGCGACCAAGGGATAAAGATGACATCTTCAGAAAAGTGAGGAAGAAAGAGGGAGCTATCAGACCCAAGTCTTCCGATAAATTCAGACAGGAGGAATAGCAACATACACACAGTAGTTACATGAGTGACATAATTCATCTTTTACCCGATTCTATTGCCAATCAGATTGCAGCTGGGGAAGTTATACAACGTCCGGCATCGGTCGTGAAAGAACTTGTAGAAAATGCAATTGATGCAGGCGCCCAAAGCATTAAAATCAGCATAAAAGATGCAGGGCGTACCCTGATACAAGTGATTGACGATGGCAAGGGGATGTCGGTAACCGATGCCCGTCTGGCTTTCGAGCGTCATGCAACATCTAAAATACAGTCGGTGGACGATCTCTTTTCGCTGAAAACGATGGGCTTCCGCGGCGAGGCTTTGCCGTCGATTGCAGCCGTTGCCCAGGTAGAACTGAAATCGAAGAGAAAAGAAGATGAAGTGGGCACCCTGCTGTTGATTTCGGCTTCAAAGGTGGAGAAGCAGGAAGTAACGGTCTGTCCCGATGGCAGCAACTTTGCCATAAAAAATATATTTTTCAATGTGCCGGCAAGGCGCAAGTTCCTGAAATCGAACGAAACCGAGAAAAGGAATATACTGACCGAACTCGAGCGCATCGTGCTGGTGAACCCGGATGTAGAGTTTACATTTATCGACAACGATATGGAAGCCTTGAAATATCCGGCTTCGGGATTAAAGCAGCGGATAATCAACGTTATCGGCAAAAATTTCAATCAGCAGTTAATCCCCGTCGAAATTGAGACAAAGCTTGCAAAAATTTATGGCTTTATAGGTAAACCCGAATCGGCACGCAAGGCAAGGCCGCAGCAATTCTTTTTTGTGAATGGCCGGTATATGCGCCACCCTTATTTTGCCAAGGCTGTAAGCTCGTCCTACGAATCGCTGATTCCCACAGGCGAAAGCCCCAATTTTTTCATTTATTTCGATGTCGATCCGGCTTCTATCGACGTCAATATTCATCCGACCAAGACCGAAATAAAGTTTGAAAACGAACAGGCTCTTTGGCAAATACTGGCCGCAACGGTAAAAGAAGCCTTGGGCAAATCGAACGAAGTGCCCTCCATTGATTTCGATACCGATGACGCGGTGGATATACCGATTCATAATCCCTTGAATATGAATCGCCCAAAGCTAAATGTCGATCCCTCATACAATCCCTTTAAGCTGGGTTCTTCCCCGTCCTACCAGCGTCCGAAGCTTGATTGGGAAGTACTGTACCAAGGCTTTGAGAATGAAAAGGAAGAAACTAATCTGTTCAATGTAAACGAAAATGAGGTATCGCAGGAATCCTTTTCGGCTCATTACCAATACAAGAACCGGTATATACTGACCTCGGTGAAGTCGGGATTGATGATTATCGACCAACGCCGCGCCCATCTTCGCATATTATTCGACCGGTTTCTGACCAATATCAGGCTAAAACGTGGCATCTCGCAGCGGGTATTATTCCCCGAAATAATGGAATTTGCCGCCACCGAAGCTACAATGATACCCTACCTGATGGATGATTTTGAGGCCGTAGGTTTCGATTTGAACAATCTGGGAAATAATTCGTATGCCATCAATGGCGTACCTTCCGAAATTGTGAATGTCAATCCGGTTGAGCTTATCCACAATATCGTATCGAAAAGCATCGAAACCGGCAGCGATGTGCGGGAGGAAATACAAGAATCGCTCGCCCTGTCGATGGCTTATGCCGCAGCCATACCCTACGGTCATAAACTGTCTGCCGAAGAAATAACCGAAATTGTTGACGGCCTTTTTTCCTCAAGCAGCCACAACTACACGCCCGACGGCAAAACAATTATCGCCATCCTTTCGGATAGCGATATAAATTCAAAGTTTTAATTTATCCTGCTCACCTGTTTCACTCCTTTCACGGTTTTCAGTTTTTTCATCAAGCCGTTCAATGCCTCGGTATTATTCAGCGATACCGAGATATTTCCCTGAAACAAGCCATCGGTTGAATCAATGTTTATCGAACGCAAACTTACGCCCGATTCTTTCGAGATGATTGAAGTGAGGTTGGTTACAATGCCTATATCGTCGTTGCCAATGATGCGGAGGGTTATCGAATACTGCGAGCCCGATTTTCCCGACCAGCGCGCCGGAATCACCCGGTAGCCAAAGCGCGAAAACATATCGTGGGCATTCGGACAATTCCTGCGATGGATTTTAATCCCTTGCGAGGACACAAAACCAAAAATCTCATCGCCATAAATCGGATTGCAGCACCTGGCCAGTTTATAATCAACGCCCGTCAGGTCCTTGTCGAGTACCAGCTCATCACGGGTATCTTCTTTGTCGTTTTCCATTGTTGGCGCAACAAAACCTTCGGCGCTTTTTGTTTCGTGCTTGTCCCGTATTTCGGATTCTTTCTTCTCTACGGCATATTGGTCGATAACCAAGTTAACGTCCAGCGATTCATCGGCTATTTTGATGAAGAAATCCGTAACCGTCTTGAAGCCCATTTTCTTTATCAGCCGCATCAAAACGCCCTCGTCGTCTTCAATTTTACGGTTTTTCATCCGCCGTTTCAGCAGTTCCTTGGCATAATTCACCTGTTTGTTGGCTTCTTCCTTCAGGCTTTGACGTATTTTGTTTCGGGCTTTCGAGGTTACAACAAAGCTCAGCCAGTCTTGTTTGGGCGATTGATTGGGCGATGTTATAATCTCTATCAGGTCTCCGTTGTTGAGCTTATGGCGGATCGATTCGTTTTTCCCGTTCACCTTCCCCGACACACAAGCCGACCCTATTCTCGAGTGAATAGAAAATGCAAAATCGAGAATAGTTGCTCCTTTGGGCAGTTTATGCAAATCGCCTCGAGGCGTAAAAACATAAATCTCCTCATCGTACATGTCCAGTTTGAAATCTTCCAGTTTCTCGCTGGTTTCGAGGCTATTGCTTTCGAGTGTTTCGCGCAGGTTTGTCAACCAGTCGTCAACGCTCGACTGGCTTTTCAGGCCTTTGTATTTCCAGTGGGCAGCCAAACCGCGTTCGGCGATTTCATCCATCCGCTCCGTCCGTATCTGCACTTCCACCCACTTCGAGTCGGGACCCATCACCGTGATGTGCAACGACTCGTAACCATTGCTTTTAGGTATCGACAGCCAGTCTTTCAATCGTTTCGGATTGGGTTGATACAGGTCGGTTACGATGGAGTAGGCCTGCCAGCAATCGGCTTTCTCCTTGTCCATAGGCGAATAGAGAATAATGCGGATGGCAAAAAGGTCGTATATCGATTCAAAATCTATCTTTTGTTTTTTCAGCTTGTTATTTATCGAAAAAATAGATTTTGTCCGCCCTTTTATGTCGTATCGCAAATCTGTTTTCTTCAGTTTGTCTTCGATAGGAGCAATAAATTCGGCAATATATTTGTCGCGCGACTCTTTGGTCTCGTTTATCTTTGTCGAGATGTAATCGTAAATTTCTTTGTCGGTGTATTTAAGATACAAATCCTCCATCTCGGATTTTATCTTATACAAGCCCAGCTTGTGTGCCAAGGGCGCATAGAGGTACGATACCTCCACACAAAGCTTCAGCCGGAACGATTCGGAATACTTCAAGGCATTACGCATCAGGTACAAGCGGTTGGCAATCATGATAAGAACAACGCGCATGTCTTCGGCAAAGGACAACAGCAACTTCAGGTAATTCTCCGATTCCAGAGCCGTTTGCTTGTCTTCGAGCTCCCGGATTTTAATAAGCCCTTGTATAATGTTCCTGACTTCCGTGTCAAAAAGTTCCTCGATTCGTTTCAGGCTGACTATTTTGCACAACACCGGATAATATAACAGCACCGCAATGATGGAGGCGCTTTTCAGTCCTATCTCCTGAATAATTATCAGGACCGTGTTGGCGATGGTCTCGGGATTAGATAATTCGGTGTTGGCATCCCTGTAAACCCCTTTTGCAGAAGCCTCTTTCAGTATAGTCCGCACGCTATCCTGCTCTTTCGGCGAAAGATTTTTCTTCACAGCCGGAATGAGTTTCCTGTATATAAATAATGTATTTCGCTCTGTTTTCATTTCTTACTCCGAATACAAAGTGTGTAACCCAAAACTTGTTGAATCAATGACCTCAACTACCGAATCGTAAAATTAGTATATTCCTTTCAGAAAACCGTTCAGATTTTAGAAAAATCTTACCGTCTGCACCGCTGATTATATCTGATTTTATTGATTAACCTGATTACATAGGGCAAACGCATGAAAAATTTTACTGCTTATACCTTTCGGTAAAGTTGCTGGTATGAGCAGGAGATTCCTCCCTTTGGTCGGAATGACGGTCTCCTTTTGGGGAGAGGAGATGGGGAAGCGGCGGCGAAGCCGCCACTTCCCCATCCCTTAAAGCACTAACAGGCGAGTCATTCCGACCAAAGGGAGGAATCTCATCTGCAACAGCGCTAGTAAAATTTTTCATGCGTTTGCCCTGCCTGATTACAATAGAGACGTGGCGCGCCACGTCTGTATTCTGTGTCTGTATTTATCGTAGGAGCGCTGTGTCCACTAAAAAATAAGATTTAATTGAGTGTCATTTTGATAGCCGTCAGGTAAGGCTGAAAGCCTTTCAGCGTTGCCCTATGCTAATGCTTAAAGGCTTTCAGCCTTAAATACAGTTGTGCAACAGACCCTACAAACCTTGAACCTGAAATTCTGAACTTTAAATTTTCTCCCCATCCTTTTTATCGGAATAGGCCGAGAGAATCAGTGTCAGCGCGCCATCGCCGGTTACATTGCAGGCGGTTCCAAAGCTGTCTTGCAGGGCAAAGATGGTAAGCATCAGGGCCGTACCTGCGGCATCGAAACCGAGTACGCTGACTATCAGCCCAAGCGAAGCCATTACCGTACCCCCGGGAACACCCGGAGCCCCAATGGCAAAAATACCCAGCAACAAACAAAACAAAATCATGGTAGATAGGGGCGGCAATGTGCCGTACAGCACTTGCGAAACAGTCATTACGAAAAAGGTTTCGGTAAGTACCGAACCGCAAAGGTGTATATTGGCAAACAGCGGGACGCCAAAACTCACCATATCGGGACGCAGCGCATTGGAGCGACGGGCGCAATTCAGTGCGACTGGCAGCGTGGCGGCAGACGACATGGTGCCGATTGCCGTGATATAGGCAGGAGCATAATGCTTCAACACCCGAAAAGGATTTTTCCGCGAATAAGCGCCGGCCAGTCCGTAAAGGATCCCCATCCAGAGATAATGGCCAATCACCACAATGACTATCACCACAAGAAAAACAGGCAACTGATGCGTGAGGCTTCCCTCGTAAGCCAGCGAAGCGAAAGTGAAACCGATAAAAAACGGCAAAACAGGAATAATCACCTTTACAACGATGGATACTACAATCTCCTGAAATTCGTCCAGAGCGGCGATAATCTTTTCGGATTTGTTCCACACGGCTGCCAGTCCGATGAGGATGGAGAACACCAACGCGCTCATTACGGACATAATTTGCGGAATTTGCAGGTCGAAAATCACTGCCGGTAATTCGCGTACACCATCGGCGCTTGCTGTTATGTTGAGATGCGGGATAATGGAGTAACCCGCTGCGGTAGCAAAAAGCGCCGCTCCAATACTCGACAGATAAGCAATTCCCAAGGCAATACCCAGCAACTTGGAGGCATTGCTTCCGAGCTTGGTAATGGATGGGGCAATGAAGCCGATAATAATCAGCGGAACGATAAACATAATAACTGCACCCGAAAGCCGTTGCAGCGTTACAACTACTTGCATCACCGCATCGTTGGCAAGCAAGCCCAACAGTATGCCCGCCAATAAACCCACAATAAGTTTGAACGGAAGGCTGGTAAAAATCTTTTTCATTTGTATGTGTCTTATTATAAACAAATAGAACAAGGGGGCAGACCCCCTTGTTCTAAAAAAACCAGTACTCTAAATTTAATAACCCGGATTTTGTGGTCTGATACCTAAATCATTGCCTCTTTCACTCAAAGGAACAGGGAAACGATATTGATGTCCGTTGATATTTGTTGTTTTTGCATGCAGGTGTTTGTAAATTCTCGAATAGAATGTGAACCGGCTTGCATCTGCTTTAGGAAGAGTGTTGAACGCTGTTTCGTCGTTGTATGCAGATTTGTAATATTCATAATTGGGTACTTTGTTGAGAACAGAAGAAATCAATGTTCTCCAACGTACTAAGTTAATCCAGTGTTTTTGTTCAAAAGCAAATTCGTAACCCCATTCGTTGTACAAATCCTGTACTGTAACAGCGCTTAATTTAGTTACTTTGGCTCTTGTGCGAAGTTCGTTGATGGCAGCCAAACCTTTGTCGCTGTCTCCCAAAAAGAACTGGGCTTCTGCTTTAATCAGATATACTTCAGCCAGACGGAAGTCGATGTGGTCGATGTTATTCAACTGAGTGCTAATGCCTTCTGCTTTGTTGATGCCGTCAGTTTCTCTGTGTATCCATTTACCGGGACGAACAACGCTAAGTGGCCAGGTCAACGTATCAATTTCGCCGTTAGAGTATGTTACGTTTGAAACATAAGAGTACAATTTGCGGGTATCGCTTGCCGGAATTGCGTTTTCGAGCGTGATGTCGGCGTACTGAATATGTGGAAATGCCCTTTCGTCTGTTGGGAAAGTAAATCCGCAGTGTGTTTGGTGATTGCCTTGTGCATCAATACCATCGCCATCGTGGTGGATAGAGAAAATTACTTCGGCATTGTTTTCGTTAGGCACACCCCAAATTTTGTTGAAATCGGATAGCAAAATGTATTTTTTGCTGTTGATTACTTCATTGGCATAGGCCAGCGCTGTATGCAATTTTTCGTGGTCGATAGCCGGTTTTTCAGGGTCAACTCTTGATGTGGCGATAGCTGCAACCTCGCTTTGTGAAAGCGGTTTTTGCCCCCAAGTGAGGTAAGCCTTAGCCAAGATGGTTTTTGCAGCCAGTTGCGAAGGATTCGATTTATTATTTGCATCAACTTCCGGCAAAGCTGGAATGGCCGCCTTCAAATCGCTCACTACTTGATTATAAACATCGTCGATAGATTTACGCGTTGTTTTGTCGGCTTCCGTAGCGCTGGAACTCAAAATTAAAGGTACTTCGCCGTAAAGCTGTACGAGTTGAAAATAGTTGTAACCGCGGATAAATTTAGCACGGGCAATCAGCAAGTCTTTGCCCTCTTTGTTCAATTCGTCGGATACTACGGTTGCGCCGATTTGTTCGATAGCCAGATTGGCAGCTCCAATACTTGTGTACAGACGGTTAAAGACTTTAACGGCATACCAGTTGTCGGGCTTGATGTCAAATTGACTTACCAATGGTCCTTCTACATTATCTTCACCTTCAAAAGAAACGGTTGTTTCGGTGGCCGATTCTACCAGGAAAGAATATGAAGAACTAAGGGTTTGCAAAGGCCCGTAAACGGCATTGGCCAATGCTTCAGCTTCAGCTGAGGTGGCAGGCGGTGTAATAAGGGTTTGTTCTTCCTCATCCTCGCACGAAGAAAAAGCGACCGCAAAAAGCGCAAATAACGCTACTGAATAAATTCCTTTTTTCATTGTTTTAGTAATTGATATAATTAATAATTATTTGATGATGCAAAGTTAGGCTGCTTGTTTAGCCACCGCAATACCACAGGTATGGTATTTTAGAAAGTTATTCCGGCGCCTGCCAGAAATGTGCGTGAAGTAGGATAAACACCCGTATCTACTCCTCCGGCTATTTCGGGGTCGTAACCTGTATATTTTGTGAACGTATAGAGGTTTTGAGCCGAAATAAAGGCGCGGAATTGCACCGGTGCACTGGCTATTTTCAGCGGCAAATTGTATCCCAATGTGATGTTTCTTATCTTCAGGAAAGAACCATCTTCTATATAACGGCTATACGCAATGTTTGCGCCGGTAATGGGAACAGCGTTTGCGCGAGGCTGGTTAGACGGATTTTCTTTCGTCCAAGCGTTCAACACATCTGCCGAAAGATTGTACATGCCATTTCCTTCGGAGAGATGGCGGCGCAATTTGTTATACACCTCGTTGCCCTGCGAACCTTGCAGCGACACAAACACATCCCAGCGGCGATAAGTCAGGCTGGACGATAATCCGTAAGTGAAGTCGGGTTGTATGCTACCGAGTATTGTGCGGTCTTTTTTCGTATCATAGCCATCTACCCCGTCCAAATCTTTTATTTTAATATCACCGGTTTCCGGGTCCACTCCATCATACACATAACCGTAGAACGAGCCTGCAGATTCGCCTACCCGGTATATTTTTTCCTGATGGTCGCCCTCTACCAATTCTGCCTTTAATTTTGTAATCGTATTGATGTTGCGCGCAAAATTGGCAGATACCGACCATGTCAGGTTTCTTCTCTCAATCAATTTTGCATTCAATGCCAGTTCAAAACCTTTGTTGCTTAGGTTTCCGTAGTTAATTGTTTGATAACCACCGCTAGCTGACCCAAACTCGGCTTCTATTCTTGTCAATAAATCTTCCGTTTTTTTATAGTACACATCGGCAACCAGATTTAACCTGTTGTCTAAAAATCCGGCATCAAATCCGGCATTGTATTCGGTTGTGATTTCCCATGTCAGTTTGTTATTGCCAAGTGTTGTAAATATACTGGCCGGTTTGCCGTTATAGCTACCCGTATCAGTGTCTCCTCCGGCATCTCTAGGCGCAATTTCCTGATTTCCTGCTTTGCCATAGGTAGCTCGCAATTTCAGCGAACTTAATGTAGGAAACAATGGTTTTGCAAACTCTTCATCACTTCCATTCCACGACAATCCGACAGAAGGGAAATGCCCCCATTGATGACCTTTGGCAAAGTGTGTAGATTTGTCCGAACGCCAGGTAGCTGTGAGGTTGTATTTTTCCAACAGCGTGTAGTTGGCGCGGGCAATTACAGAGTGTATGCTGGAATGGTCGGCTTTATTAATAATATTTATCTTCGCATCCTCATTGGCCGCTGCGGCTGCCAATATGTTGAAATTCTCCAAATGGTCAACTTTAGTGATTACAATATCTGCATTGGTTTCCTGATTGGTATATCCGGCCAACAGGTCTATGTAATGTATTGGCGTCAGTTGTTTGGTGTAGGTCAGCAAATATTCTGTTTGCGTTACATCTGTCTTCCGGTTACCCACAGCGCCGCGTCCCTGTATATCGTCGTTAATGCCAAGAGCAGAGTAGGGCGGGGCAAAGAAGTTTTGAGTAGTATAATTGACATTTGTTCCCGCACTAAATTTAGCCGTCAAGCCATCCAGGGTTGGAATCTTGTATTTGGCATAAAAATTACCCAGCAATGAGGTACTCAAGGTTTGTCCAATGCTGTTTTTCAAATCCGAAACCGGATTTGCCGCCTTGCCATAATAGCTGAGTTCGGACAGCTCAAACGGATTGTAGTAATTATAATCGCCGGTGGTGGCATTGCGTATTGGTATTACCGGCGGCATAAACAGTGCATACACCAGCGAATTGGTGATACCCGACTTAAATGGGCTGCTGCTTGCACCGGCCTTTTCGTCGGCTGTCATAGTGGTGAGCGCATTCTGCGTACTTCTGTCGGCAGAGGCTGTAATGCCCATACTGAGGTTGGACGATATTTCCCGGTCTAAATTGATTCGTCCGCTGAAGCGTTTAAAACCCGAATTAAGGATAATTCCTTGCTGGTCGGTGTAGTTACCCGACAGGAGGTAACGGGTTTTGTCGTCTCCGCCACTGATAGACAGTTCGTGCGTTTGTGTTGATCCGGTTTGCAGCACGGCATCCTGCCAATTGCTATCTGTTGGTTTACCGGTTGCAGCCAGTTGCGCCTCATTAAATGCTATGAAATCGGGTTTGCCCCAAGTTCCCTTGTTAAAATATTTTTTATTTATTTCTTCCCATTGCGCGGCATTTGTCATTTTGAGTTTCTTTGCCGACTTATCTACTCCAACGGTGTATTGATAGTGAATGGTGTTGCCGCCTTTCTTGCCTTTTTTGGTGGTAACAAGTATCACGCCGTTTGCGCCACGTGTGCCGTAGATGGCCTTTGCCGACATATCTTTTAGTATCTCGACCGATTCTATATCCGAAGGATTGATGGAAGCCAGGGGGTTAAGGCTACTTTCGATGCCGGAAACACCCGTAATAACTTTGTCGCTGTAATAAATAAGACCGTCAATCACATACAGTGGGTCGTTATTGGCATAGATGGAGTTGCCACCACGGATACGAATCTCCGAACCGGCTCCCGGTTGCCCCGAAGCTTGTGTTACATTCACGCCCGAAACGGCGCCGCCAAGCAATCCATCGAGCGATGTAGCCGATTGCTGCAAAATGTTTTTGTCTAACGAAGCTACCGAGCCCGTCAGTTCTTTTCTTTTTTGTACGCCATAACCAATCACCACTACTTCGCTCAGCACCTGTTGGTCTTCGCGGAGGGAGATGCTAAGCGGCTTGGAGCGGTCATAGACTTCTATTTCTTCGGTTTTATACCCCAGGTATTTTACAACAACAGCCGTTGGGAAAGAGCGGACACCGATGCTGAATCGGCCGTCCACGTCGGTTACTGTTCCTGTTTTTTCGCCCGTTACCGAAATATTTGCGCCGATAATCGGTTCCTTTGTTGCTGCATCAATCACTTTACCCTGAATGGCTAGCTTTTCCTGAGCAACAGCCGGTTGAGTATTGGCCAATAATGAAACTAAAAGAATTGCAAAGCCTAAATAGTGTTTGCAGTTTTTCTGAAAAGAGAATTGCTTAATCATGTCTTGTCTTATTTTTTTAACTTGCAAAAGTAAGGCCTTATTTCATCCCAAAAAATACCGTAAATGTGGTATATTATTGCAGGGGAGTTTTATTCTGCGATTCTTTTTAGCACAAAAAAAGCCGCTCCAAATTATGGAACGGCCTTTCCTGTGTGAGGAAACAGATTTTATTCTGCGTTCAAAGTAAAACGTTTGAATGCTGTAACTGTCAATTCTTTGTCGGGATAGTAAACTTTACTATTAAGTCCATCTTTTTAATCGGGACACGCCATTGATTCCGAAAAATTCATCATAGACTTGTAAGACGAAGAATATTTCTCTTAACCTCTGATAATGCAGAAACTCGATAACCGATTTGCGTATAAAGAGGTTCAATAGAAGTACCAAAACAGGTAAAAGTAGAATAATAAGAATATAAGCCTTATCGGAGAGGACAGTGTTTAGAAAATTACAAATATCATGATTCATAAAACTATGAGTATCTACAATGGTAAAAGCCAATAAAAATATAAAGGATACACCGCCGATATATCCATTTGTTATAGAAACAGCCCAAGAAGAAGATGCCATCCGGATATGCGCTTCATTTTTCACCAATATATTGTACTCTCTTTGGGCAACTAATTGTATTTTCAATTTAAGCTTATTGATTGCATTTTTGCTTCTGGAATTTTTCTCATACCATTCAACATAATCAAGCAAATGGTCTTCATTCCTTTTTATCAGGTATGTGTTATAAAAAACATACGGGAACTGGCAATCCTCTTCATTATCACATGCCGACTCGGAACGCAAAGAGAACAAAAAGTACCAGCCCAATGCCAACAAAAAAGTATTTTTACCGGCAGATTGTTTGCCATATTTTTCCACACACGATTTATACTCTTTCGAAAAAGTTTCCAATATTTTGAATTGCATATCTTCATCTACTGCATTCGTGTCTTCAAGGTTTAATTTTTCATTTTCGAGAAAGTTCTTTCCACTGTTTTTATATAGTTCGTATGCAATTCGGTTCAAGAGTTCGATTTCTTCGTTTTTTTCGTTTTCTGATTTTTTTACAATTATATTTTTATACACTTCTTTAATTTCATCTTTTTCTGCTCTGTCTTTTTTAGGCCTCCTCTCCTGACTCAATATATGATCAAAAAGTAAATCATAATATTCATCAAATAACTCAGCTTTCTTCAATTTTCTTTCTTCTTTTGTTTCCTTATTTTTATCTGCCTTCTCTTTTTTAATGGCATCAAGTTCACTTTTAAATAGGGGAAGAACCGTCTTTTTAAAATGCTTTTTCTTTACACATTTAAAACTTTTCCTATCCACGTCTTTAATATCCAACCTGTAGAAAATGTTTCCAATAGCATACGCTAAAATCAGAAATACGAAAAATATTACCAGCCAAAACCATCCTTGAAAAACATTTGATATTAATAAATCTTGTTTTGTTGCTATTCCATTCAAACTGATGAGTGTTGCTATATCTGATGTACCGCCAACGGTTACCGAATACGAAGTATTGCCATTAATATATATTATAATCACAGGAATTACCACACATAAAGTTACTGAAAAAAGAAATATTATTCCAGGAATCAAAGCTCCAATTAAATCAATCAGAAAATCATTAATTACTTTTATACTGTCTTTGGTATAATCAGCTGATTCGGTCTGCTTACTCATGTCATTCAAATAATTTAGTAAAACTTCTACACGAAAACTGGATAAAGTTAAGTTAATAATAAATATTTTGGCAGAATATGTGGGTATTTAACATTATATAACGGTATATGCATGAAAGATTTTAGTCCCTGCCTGCGCCGTTAAACGCATTTGTCCTGCATTATTAATTTTTGTACAAAGCACAAAAAAAGCCGCTCCAAATTATGGAACGGCCTTTCCTGTGTGAGGAAACAGTTTTTATTCTGCGTTCAAAGTAAAGCGTTTGAATGCTGTAACTGTCAATTCTTTGTCGTACGATTCGAGGTATTGAGCTACCGTTTGTTTTGGGTTCTTTACAAATTCTTGTTGAAGAAGTGTGAATTCTTTGTAGAATTTAATCAAAGCGCCTTCTGCAATTCTTTCGAGCAAATTTTCGGGTTTGCCTGCTTCGCGCGCTTTTTCTTTTGCTATGTTCAATTCTTTTTGTCTGGTTTCTTCCGAAACTTCTTCAGCTCTTAGCGCTACGGGATTCATAGCGGCAATCTGCATTGCTACGTCCTTAGCTACCTGTTCGTCGATGTTTGCTTTGTTGAAGCCTACAATTGTAGCCAGTTTGTTACCCGGATGAATGTATGCAACTACGGTAGGAGCCGTAATTTGTTCGTAAACTCCTATTTCCATTTTTTCGCCGGTAACGCCCATTCTGTCGGTTACCAGGTCGGCAATGCTGCGTCCGTCCACCTGAACAGCGTTTAGCGCTTCCAAAGTTGCCGGTTTATTTTCGATAGCAGCATTAAGAATAGACTTGGTTAAGCCTACAAATTCTGCATTGATGGCCACGAAGTCGGTTTCGCACTTCAATGCCACGATTGTTGCAAAATCGCCTTTTGTTGCCGCCAGAACACATCCTTCGGATGCATCGCGGTCGCCGCGTTTTGCAGCAAAAGCCTGTCCTTTTTTACGAATAATTTCGATAGCTTTTTCAAAATCGCCTTCTGCTTCTGTCAAAGCGCTTTTACAATCCATCATTCCTGCGCCTGTTCTTTTACGAAGGCTTTGGATGTCTGCCATACTAACTGCCATATTTTTTTCTCCTTATTTTTGTTGGTTTCTAATGTAAAAAAGAGCCAAGAACCCAATACCAAGAATCAGACTCAGTATTTAATTCTTAGCTCCTGATTTTATTTGTATTATTCTTCGTCTTCTTTTCCGATGAATTTGCTGGCAACGGCTGCGTTGATAGCTTCTTCATCTTCTTTTGCTACACGTTCTTTTTTCGCGCCTACTTTTGCTTTGCGTTCTTTACGCGGAGCAGCGGCGCCGTCTTCCTGAGTTTCGGCTGCAACAGCATCGGCTTTTTCTACTTTTCGTTCCTCAAGCCCTTCTTTGATAGCTTGGCAGAGGTGCGATACGATTAGCTCTACCGATTTTGCAGCATCGTCGTTTGCCGGTATCAAGAAGTCCACATCCGAAGGGTCGGAGTTGGTATCAACCATTGCAAACACCGGAATACCCAAACGTTTTGCTTCTTTAACGGCAATGTTTTCTTTCATTACGTCAACAACGAAAAGCGCCGATGGCAAACGAGTCAGGTCCTGAATAGAACCTAAGTTCTTTTCGAGTTTGGCGCGCTGGCGTGTTACTTGCAGTTTTTCGCGTTTCGACAAGGTATCGAACGTTCCGTCTTTTATCATTTTGTCGATAGTTGTCATCTTCTTCACGGCCTTGCGGATAGTTGGGAAGTTGGTCAACATACCACCCGGCCAGCGTTCGATAACATAAGGCATGTTTACCGACAGGGCTAAATCGGCGATAATTTGTTTTGCTTGTTTTTTTGTTGCAACAAACAATACTTTTTTACCCGATTTTGTAATTTGTTTCAATGCCGCAGCAGCTTCGTCAGCTTTTGCTGCTGTTTTATAAAGGTCAATGATGTGAATACCATTGCGCTCCATAAAAATGTAAGGAGCCATGGCAGGGTTCCACTTTCTTTTTAAGTGTCCGAAGTGTACGCCTGCTTCTAATAATTGGTCAAATTCTAATTTAGCCATTTTAATTTTTTAAATTCGTTTACTTTCTTTTTCCGAATGAATTGCCGGGTAGCTCTTTTACGTTGAAGTCCCGTCAATTTAGATACTAAACGTATGTTGGTGCAAACAAGTCTGCTCTATATATTTGATCCGACCCCCGAAAATCTATGCCACAAGGCGGTAGCTTTGCCGGTCGGAAGATATATGCCAATTAACGTTTTGAGAATTGAAATCTTTTTCTTGCTTTAGGACGTCCTGGTTTTTTACGTTCAACGACACGAGAATCGCGAGTCATAAATCCTTCGGCCCTGAGTGCAGGTTTATCTTCGGCATTAATCTTTACTAAAGCGCGGGCAATACCAAGACGGGCGGCTTCCGACTGTCCTTTGTATCCTCCACCTTTCAGGTTGATTTTGATGTCGTATTTTTCAACAACACCTAATGTATTTAGCGGTTGCCGTACAACATATTGAAGAATTGAAGAAGGGAAATAAATCTCTAATTCGCGTTTGTTAATAACAATTTTACCGGTTCCTTCGCTTACGTAAACGCGTGCAACAGCTGCTTTGCGTCTTCCGATTGTATTTACTACTTCCATTGTTATTATTTAATAGTGTTAATATCTAATGATTTAGGCTGTTGTGCCTGATGAGGATGTTCGGCTCCACCGTAAACATACAGGTTTCGGAGAAGAGCTGCTCCCAATTTGTTTTTGGGTAACATGCCTTTCACCACTTTCAGCGCCAAACGGTCGGCTCCCTTTTCCAATAAATCGGCTGGAGTAGATTCTTTTTGTCCTCCCGGATAGCCTGTATATCTCAAATATACGCGGTCTGTCCATTTTTTACCGGTCAAAACCACTTTATCGGCATTGATGAGCACTACATTGTCGCCACAGTCCACGTGTGGGGTGTAGTTTGGTTTGTATTTCCCTCGTAAAATCTTCGCGACTTTAGAGGCAAGGCGACCCAAAGTTTGGCCGGTTGCATCAATTTCAACCCACTCTTTGTTGACTGTTGCTTGGTTCGCGGAAATGGTCTTATAACTTAAAGTATCCACTTTCTTAATTTTTTTAATTTGTTTAAAGACTTCAATTTGACAACTCAGCTTCTTTGCTACTCAGCTAAGGACACAGTTAGAACAAATAACAAGCTAATTGTCAAATCCTTACATTTATTTTTTTAATAATCGGCTCGCAAAGGTACTATTTCTCTGCGAATTATCAAAGGCTTGAGGCGGTTTAAATATTAATTTATTTGATATTTGTGAAATACAAGAACTTTAAATTGGTAATTTCGTTTTATATAATGTATATTTGAGGTGTTTTTGTTTATTTGCGGTTGACTATTTGCCGGTTGAGGATAATTACAAATTTAGAACTGATGATAAATTTTATAAGAAGGAAGAAAAACAAATCGGTATTGGAGAAGAACCGGCGGGAGAAAACTTTTCTGCCCTACGATTCGATACGGGATGTGTTGATTATATTTAATACGAGCGACCTTCCGGCCATTAAGAATGTGGCGGAGGCTTTGAGGAAAGATGGAAAGAAGGTGGCGGCATGGACTACGCGTCCCAAGGATAAATCGCTGCAAATAACCTATCCGCCTTATGTTCGGGCTATTGATTTGGAGAAGGAAATCACCTGGTCGCAAACATTGTCGAAATCGGTGATTGACGAATTTGAGGCCTTGAAGTATGATACGTTTATCGACTTCACCACCGCCGACAACATCCTCCTCGATTACTTGCTGGCATCCAATTCGGGCCGTTTTTGTATCGGCATACGCGAGCGCCGCATCAAAGCATACGATTTCATTCTGCTCAAAAAAGAAGAGCATACAGTCTTTGAAATCTACAAGCAACTGAAGTTTTACCTGAAGAGTGTGATGGGGTAGGGGGGACGGTTCAAGGTTTCATGTTCAAGGTTGTAGGGACGGGTTTCAAACCCGCCCATAAGGAGGTTCAAAGTAGAGACGTGGCGCGCCACGTCTCCGCACAAAATCCTACAAAACCTAGAGTACGGGGCTGTGTCAAAAGTCTTTTTCTTAGATTGTCATTGCGGGTCGGATCCCGCAATGACAGATGAATAGGAATACAGGGCAGGCACGACACTATTTATAAATTGAGAATTGAGAATTGAACTTGAAACTTTGAACTTTAAACCAAAGAAATATACTTTTTCGATTGTTTCACCGTTTAGTATTGAAATTAACCGGCAATATTCTTATATAAAATGATAGACTATATTAAAGGAGATATTGCAGAATTGACGCCAGCCTCCGTAGTTGTTGAAAATCACGGTGTTGGCTATTTTATGCATATTTCTATAAACACATACTCGGCTCTTAGCGGACAAAAAAGTACGAAATTGTTCGTTTATGAGGCTATCAGGGAGGATGCCCACCTGCTTTTTGGCTTTTTCGACAAGCACGAACGCGAGTTGTTTGTGCTGCTGATTAGCGTATCGGGCATTGGTGCGGGAACGGCGCGGATGATTCTCTCGTCGATGACCCCGCGTGAACTGAAATCGGTGATCGCATCGGGCAATGCCGATGTGCTGAAAACCGTCAAGGGCATCGGGCTGAAAACTGCTCAACGGGTGATTGTTGACCTGAAAGATAAAATTAAGCTATCGGATATGGATGAGCCTGTTTCTTTCACTAACAACAGCTTGTTTGCCGAAGAATCGGTGGCAGCCCTGGTTATGTTGGGATTCCCTCAGGCGGCATCGCAGAAGGTGGTTGCCCGAATACTGAAAGACAAGTCCGACAGTTCGATTGAAGAAATATTGAAAGTTGCATTCAGAATGTTGTAATCCGTTTTTTTTGATTAGGTAATTTTTGAATAAAAAAATTAAATACATATTTTTATTAGCGCTTTTATTTATAAGCGGGATTAATCTGTTCTCCGGCCCCTCCGCCCGAACTGATTCGGCTGTGTCGTTGAACGAGGCGGAGCTATCGGAAGCTGTTGCCGCTACTCAGGATTCTACAGGGCCCCGTTATCCTGTTCAAAAAACGCAGATTGCCGATTTTAACGACCTCAACGAAAATCACCCCGTTGATTTGCGAACGCCCGGCAACATAAAAACCGAAGTGGTGTACGACTACAAAAACAACGTATATCAAATCAGGACAAAAGTGGGCGACAGCGAGTGGACGACCCCTTTTATCCTCAGCCCCAAAGAATATTACGACTATACCTTGAGGAAGTCAATGTCGGGCTACTTTAAAGAAAAAAATAACGAGACTTACGAAAAAGGCGATGAACGCGAAGAATTTTCGTTGAAGGAAGTGAAAATAGACATCGGCCCCCTCGAAAAAATATTCGGCCCGGGTGGCGTAAAGCTGAAACCGCAAGGATATGCCGAACTTTCGATGGGATTGACGCGCTCCACGGTAGAAGACCCCACCATATCGGAACGGAATAAGACAAAAACCTTGTTCAATGTGGACGAAAAAATACAGGCGAGCGTGAATGCCAGCATCGGCGATAAAATGAATTTCGACCTGAATTACGATACGCAAGCCACTTACGATTACGATTCTAAAAAAATAAAACTGGCCTACGAAGGCAAGGAAGATGAAATTGTGCGCTACATCGAAGCAGGTAACGTTAGCTTGAATACTACCAACTCGCTGGTGCAAGGCGCTACCTCGCTGTTCGGTATTCGCGCCGATTTGCAATTTGGTAAATTCAGGCTGAACAGCGTTATCTCTCAACAGGAGTCCGAATCGCAATCGGTTAGCTCGAAAGGCGGCGTTCAAACTACGCCCTTTGAATTTAAGGCGGATGCTTACGACGAAAACCGGCACTTCTTCTTCGGACATTATTTCCGCGACAACTACGACGATGCCATGAGCACCTTGCCCTTCATCAGGTCGGATATATCCATCACCAAAATAGAAGTGTGGATAACCAACAAGCGGGGCAATTTCGACCAGGCGCGCAACATTGTCGCTTTTGCCGATTTAGCAGAGCATGACCATATTAAAAACCCGCGATGGAACCCCGTAGGGAGCGTAAAGAATCCCTATAACCGAAACAATACGCTTTACGAAGAGATTAAGAATAGTTATTCCGACGCGCGAAATATCAGTCAGGTAAATGCTACGCTATCCGGCGCGGGGCTGAAAAGCGGGTTGGATTACGAAAAAATAGAAAGCGCCCGTTTGCTTTCCTCTTCCGAATATACATTCAGCCCTCAGTTGGGCTACCTTTCGCTGAACTTTGCCTTGCAAGCCGACGATGTGCTGGCCATTGCCTACGAATATACGAGGAATGGCATTGTGTATCAGGTAGGGGAGCTTTCGCAGGATAATTTATCTGATACTCAGGACGCTTCTGACGGCGCCGGAAAAGCCTTGTTTCTGAAACTGTTGAAACCCGTATCCTTGTCCCCCGGTTCGTATTCCTGGGACTTGATGATGAAAAACGTTTATGCCTTGGGCGCCTACAACCTCCAGTCGGATAAGTTCCGGTTGGATATATCTTACCAGAGCGATACTACCGGAACCTACGTCAATTATTTGTCGGAAGGAGACATCAGGAATATTCAATTGCTGCGGGTTATGCGGCTCGACCGCCTGGATTCGCGCCAGAACAAGAACCCCGATGGTATTTTTGATTACGTTGAAGGCTATACGATTAAATCCAGCGACGGAAAGGTTATTTTTCCGGTTGTGGAACCCTTTGGCGCACATTTAAGGAAAATGATTAACGACCCGGCCGTTGCCGACAAGTACGTTTATCAGGAACTCTACGATTCTACATTGACTGTTGCCCGTCAGATTGCCGAGAAAAACAAGTACCGGATTAAAGGGAGCTACAAAGCATCGGGCAACAACGAGATAGACCTCAATGCCATGAATGTAGCCCGTGGCTCCGTTAAGGTTATGGCAGGGGGCAGGGTCTTGAGCGAGGGAACCGATTATATAGTGGATTATAGCAACGGAAAAGTGTCGGTCATCAATCAAAGTATTATTGATTCAGGTACGCCCGTAACTGTTTCTTCCGAAAATCAGGCTTTCTTCAGTATGCAGCGCAAAACCATGCTGGGCTTGAACATGAGCTACGACTTTTCCAAGGACTTCAATATCGGAACCACGGTGATGCACATGTACGAAAAACCCCTGACTACCAAAACCGAAGTGGGGAACGAATCGGTGAAGAACACCCTGCTCGGCTTCAACACCTCGTACCGGACACAATCGCAATGGCTCACCAATGTAATCGACAAACTCCCTTTTCTGGAAGCTACCGCTCCATCGCAAATAACTTTCAGCGGCGAGTTTGCGCAAATGCTGCCGGGGCATTACAAGAATAAATATACCGGTGGATATTCCTATCTCGACGATTTTGAAGCTTCGCGTATGCCAACAAGTATTCGCGATCCGTATGGCTGGTTTCTGGCATCAACACCCAGCGACGAAACCTTATTCCCCGAAGCGCTTTATTCCAATAATATTGACTATGGTAAAAACAGGGCTTTGCTGGCCTGGTACAGCATCGACGATTTGTTCACGCGGAAAAATTCGTCTCTGACGCCCTCCCATATCAAAGCCGACAAAGAACAACTATCGAATCACTTTGTCCGGCGAATCAATATGGACGAGTTGTATCCTTACCGCGATGCTTCTTACAACGAATCGGCCTATATTCCGGTGCTGAACTTGTCTTTTTACCCGCAACAGCGAGGCCCATACAACCTCGATGCCGACAGGATAGACAGCAGAGGCGCCCTCCTGGACGCGCAGAAGCGTTGGGGCGGAATTTCGCGGAAAATGAATGTGAAAGACTTTGAAGCCAACAATTACGAATACATCGAATTCTGGATGATGGATCCCTTCGTTTACAACGATAAGGGCGAAGAGTATGCCGGATACAGAACCAGCGGCGGAGACCTGTATTTCAATTTGGGTGAAATATCGGAAGATATATTGAAGGATGGACGGAAGTTCTATGAAAATGGACTTCCAGCCGATGCCGACCCGTCGCTTGTTGATACAACAAGCTGGGGAAAGGTTCCGAAAAGGCAATCGACCGTTTATGCTTTCGATACCGATAAAGGAATAGAAACCCGCCGCAAACAGGATGTGGGATTAAACGGATTAAGTACAGCCGAAGAATTTGAGTATTCGAGCTATAAAGAGTACTTGGAAAATTTTCGCAGAAAATTAACCGACCCCGATGCTTTAGCCGGTATGGAAAGCGATCCGTTCTCGCCATTGAACGACCCGGCGGGCGACAATTACCATCATTTCCGCGGATCGGATTACGACCGTGAACAAAAAAGCATCCTCGACCGCTACAAGCATTACAACGGGACAGAAGGCAACTCGCTGGACGGAAGCGAAAGCTATTCTACGGCCTCCCGTTCGGTGCCCGATGTGGAAGACATCGACCAGGATTATACCCTGAACGAAACCGAATCGTTTTTCCAGTACAAAGTTCCTTTGCGTCCCGAAGATATGGAAGTTGGCAAAAACCCGTATATCAACGATGTGCGTGTGGTGAAAATCAACCTGCCAAACGGAAAAGAGGACGAAGTGAAATGGATACAGTTCAAAATACCTGTCCGCCAATACGAGAAGAAAGTGGGTAATATACAGGATTTTAAATCCATCCGTTTTATTCGCATGTACATGACCAATTTTAAGGAAACAACTCACCTGCGTTTTGGTACTTTAGACCTTATCCGTGGCGAATGGCGTACCTATACTCAAAACCTGAGCATAACCAATCAGCCGGACGAAGGAGCAATCAATGTATTTTCGGTCAATATAGAAGAAAACGGCGACAAACAGCCGGTCAGCTACATTTTGCCTCCGGGCATAACACGCGTGGTTGACCCCGACCAGGGGCAGGTGCGGCAGGAAAACGAACAAGCCTTGGCGCTTCGTTTAACCAATCTGGATCCGGGCGCGGCCCGGGCTGTTTACAAAAACACCATCTACGATTTAAGACGCTACAAACGTATGCAGTTGTTTACCCATGCCGAGGCTTTTATTGGCGAAGAACAAGATTTGAATAAAAATGACCTGTCGGTATTCATTCGCTTAGGTTCGGACTACAAAAATAACTATTACGAATACGAAATTCCGTTGACAATAACCCCCGAGGGACGTTACAACGGAAATAATTCGGCTGACCGGGAAATTGTCTGGCCAAAGGATAACATGTTCGACTTCCCCTTGGAGCTGTTGAAAGACATTAAACTGAACCGGAACAGGGAGAAGCGGAAAGCCGGTTCCACGATTTCGTATGCCAGTGTATATTATGAGTACGACCCCGAAAAACCCAGCAACAGGGTGAGTGTGGTCGGTAATCCTTCGTTGTCGGAAGTCAGTGTGATTATGATAGGTGTGCGCAACAATGCCCGATTAAGAAAATCGGGAGAGGTATGGATAAATGAGCTTCGCCTGACAGACTTCGACGAAGAAGGCGGATGGGCGGCACAGGGAAATCTGAACATCGCCCTGTCGGATATGGGTTCGGTGAATATCTCGGGACGGAAAGAAACGGCAGGCTTCGGCTCAATAGAACAAAGCCTGATGGAAAGGCGAAACGACGATTTTCAGACCTACAGCATTGCCGCTAACATTGATATGGGACGATTCTTGCCCGAAAAAATAAAGGCAAGCATACCTTTATATTATACCTACTCAAACGAAACAACTACGCCCAAATACGACCCCTTGGATCAGGATGTGAGTTTGAGCGAAGCGATGTCAACCATGGCGACAAAAGCCGAGCGGGATTCAATAAAAAATCTGGCACAGGACAAAACCGTTACAAAAGGACTGAGCATCAGCGGTATGAAATTCAACGTCAGAAGCGAAACGCCGATGCCTTATGATCCGGCGAATTTTACCTTTGGCTATTCCCAACGCTTTTCGGAAACAAAAAATCCGACAACGGTTTACGACCAAACCAAAGAGTACGAAGTCAGGGCAAGCTATTCCTATTCGCCGATGGTGAAAACCTGGTCGCCATTCGAAAAATCGAAGAGCAAAGCGCCCATGTCGAAATTCACAAAGGCTTTAGGCTTTAATTATTTGCCCAACAACATAGCGCTCAATTCGGTTATCACACGGCAATACTCCGAAACAAACATGCGCGACCTTGAGTCTTATACCTTGGGCGGGAACAACAACGATTACAATTTCCTTTCGTGGAGCCAGGACTTTTATTGGCAACGCGATTTCAGCCTGACATGGGACTTCACCAAAAACCTGAAGGCCAATATCCAAACCGGAACAAAAGCCGAGATTGAGGAGCCGCATAGCCATGCCGTCAATAAAGACCTGTTCCCCGAATATTATGAAGTATGGAAAGATTCGGTAAACCAAAGTCTCAGAAATCTGGGAACTCCTTTGTCGTACCGCCAATCGGCCAATGTTAGTTATGCCATACCGTTCAACACCATTCCCTTCCTCGATTGGATTACACCATCGTCCTTAAAATACGACAGTAATTATGCATGGGACAGAGGCGCCAATTTCGACGAAGAATATAAGGTAGGCAACACCATAAACAATAGCATGACCATCTCGGCAAATAACACGCTGAATATGCTTACATTATATAATAAGTCGCCATTCCTGAAAAAAGTGAACCAAAAATTTGGAGGCTCGTCAACCAGCCGGGCAACACAACGAAATGCAAGGCCCGAAGCGCCGAAGAAATTTACAAAAGAAGTTACCCTGTCAGCCGATACCACCACCACCGTTGCCCACAAACTAAACCAGAAAAACATAAAAGTAACGGCAAAACGGGCTGATGGCAGGGTATATCTGCTGAAATACAAGAAAGTGGATAACAACACCATACTCATTACATCGCAAGACACCGTAAAACTTAGCCTGAGCATCATCCCCGGAAAAAATCCCGAGGAAGGAACTTTGTATAAGGTAGCGCAATATTCGGCCAGAGGGTTGATGTCGGTGCGCAGTATTACGATAAATTATTCACGGAAAAGAGAAAACTTCATCTACGATTTCAATCCGAATGTGGGGGATGCATTTGGGCAAAACCAGTCCGATTACGGCTTGGCGCCCGGCGTTGGCTTTGCTTTCGGGCTTGATGGCGGCGAAAACTATGTCAACAGAGCCGTTGATAATGGCTGGTTGAAAGGCCCGCCAACAGGCAGCGACTCCATCCGGATGAATATCAATCCGGCCATATTTAATATGGAAGAACGGCTTGAACTCAAGGCCGAGCTGGAGCCTTTCAAGGCCATGAAAATAACCTTTGCCGCTCGCCGCGATAAAACAGACCGCACCGAATACCGGCACATGAACGAAGGTATGCCGAAAACATTTGGCGGTAGTTTCTCCATGTCGGTTGTTACAATTTCGTCGGCCTTTGAATCGTCCAATGCCCGCAGCGGCTATTCGTCCAATGCTTTTAATAAATTTGTGGCCAACAGAGAGGTTATAGCCGAACGTTACAAGCAAAAATATACCGGAATTGCGATACCGAAGAAAGGCTTTCTGGCCGGTTATCCCGGAAGCGCCTACACTCCGGGGAATGACGACATCGACCGCAATTCGGCTGATGTACTGATTCCGGCGTTTTTAGCAGCTTACACCGGTAAGAATTCCAGCAGCATAAATCTATCTCCTTTTCCGGCAATAACATCCCTGATGCCCGGCTGGAATGTAAGTTACGACGGATTAATCAATATCCCATGGCTCAAATCCAAGTTCAAGACCATCAAACTTACACACGCTTACGATAGCCGGTACCAGATTGGGGCTTATTCGTCATTCACCAGCTGGGTGGATGCGGGCGGAGGCCTGGGCTTTAAGCAAAGCGTTACAAGCGACGATATTAAACCTGTTCCATCGGCAGGATATGAAATATCTTCGGTCAGTATCATCGAAAAATTCAGTCCCCTGTTCGGCGTGGATGCTACGCTGAATAATAGTATGACCATCGGGATGAAAATGAATAAAGGCCGGCAACTCAACCTGAATATTTCGTCGTACCAGATAGTGGAAACGGCGAACAACGAATTTGTGGTATCGCTGGGCTACCGTATCAACGAGTTTAACAGGGTTATAGGACTATCGTCCAAAGGCTCAAAAGGATTCAACAACGATTTAAACATCAAGGCCGATTTTTCTTATAAGATGGCTAATTCGCTTATCCGCAAAATTCAGGAACAATATACACAGGCCACTTCGGGGAAGACCGGAACTATGATAAAATTGTCTGCCGACTATGCTTTAAGCCGTTCGTTGATGTTAAGAGCCTATTACGACAGGGTGGTGGATACGCCTATTGTTTCGGCCTCTTCGTACCCCACTACCAACACTAATTTTGGAATTAGTCTGAGATTTACTTTGACACAATGAGCTTTTTAATTAAATTTAACAAATAATACAAACGCTAATCAAACAAAAGAGCTTATTTATTTGTTAAAAAGAAGAGTGTTAATTCGTATAATTGTACTATATTTGCAGCGGAAAGCTTTAAGACGAAAACTGGAAAATGAAAAAATCAACGATTTGGTTGCTTACAGCTATAATGGCAATTGCGTTCTTTGGTCTTATATACTTGCAAGTTAACTACTTCAGGACGACAATCAGGTTGCGGATAAATCAGTTTGACGAAGCTGTGAACAGAACTCTTTCGCAAGTGTCGAAAAACCTGGAGTTGGATCAAACAAAGAAGTATCTTGATGCTGAGATAGAGGCCGACCAAAAGAAGCAAAAGCTGGCGATGAAGCAAGCGTATGAGAAAACCATAACCAAACACCATCACTGGCAGATTTCTTCCCCCGATGGCGAGTCGATGATGGATATACATGTTGATGCATCGCAAACGCAAACGGTAAAGGAAAAACCCGAGAGAGGAGTTTTTTTATCGCCCGGACGCAGCTCTAAATCCTTGTCGCAAACCTCGTTCGAAATACAGGAGGCGCAACGGTTGCAGTCGGAGTACAACAGAAAATTGCTGGACAATGTTATAAACAAGCTGGTGAATACGGCTAGCCTGGCGCCGATAGAGGAACGGATTGATTTTAGAAGGCTGCAAACGGACATAAGAAACGAGTTGAAATACAATGGCATAGAGTTGCCATTTGCTTTCGAGATAGTAAATAAGGACGACAAATCCGTATATACTCAGGACAATTTCAAACCGGAAAATAGCGATTTTCTTTATTCGTGGGTGCTTTATCCCAACGACCCTGTTGACAGGCTGAACTATGTAAAGGTATATTTTCCGACCAGAAACGATTACCTGATAAGCGAAACCCGGTTGTTTATGCCGATCATCGGTTTTACGTTCGTATTGCTAATAACATTTGTTATATCAATATATCTTATTTTTCGTCAAAAGCGTTTGTCGGAAATGAAAAGCGACTTTATGAACAACATGACCCACGAGCTGAAAACGCCGGTTTCGACCATATCTTTGGCGGCACAAATGCTGAAAGATACGTCTATAACAAAGTCGCCGGATGTTTTTAAACATATTTCAGGGGTTATTAACGACGAAACAAAACGCTTGAGTTTTCAGGTCGAGAAAGTGTTGCAGATGTCGCTCTTCGAGAAACAAAAAGCCACACTGAAGCAAAAGGAGATGGATATAAACGATGTAACTGTTTCGGTGGCCAATACGTTTCAACTGAAGGTGGAGAAGTTTGGCGGAACAATCGACATTGATTTGCAGGCAATCAGTTCGGCTATTTTTGTCGATGAAATGCACTTCACCAACGTTTTGTTCAACCTGTTGGACAATGCATTGAAATACCGGAGAGAAAATGTGCCGCCGGTGCTTATGATGAAAACATGGAACGGCGGAAACAACAAGGTATATATTTCTATCGAAGACAACGGGATAGGAATAAAAAAAGAATATTTGAAGAAAATTTTTGACCGGTTTTACCGCGTTTCGACCGGAAACCGGCACGATGTGAAAGGCTTTGGATTGGGCTTGGCTTACGTGAAAAAAATTGTAGAAGACCACAAAGGAACCATCAAGGCCGAAAGTGAATTAGGAAAAGGAACAAAATTTATTATATGTTTACCCATTATAAAATAGATTGATTATGGATGATAGATTAAAATTATTCTTGTGTGAAGATGATGAAAATCTGGGTATGTTGCTCAGAGAGTATCTTCAAGCGAAAGGGTTTGATACAGATTTGTACGCTGACGGAGAAGTTGGTTACAGAGGCTTTATCAGGGAAAAGTACGATCTTTGTGTCATAGATGTGATGATGCCCAAAAAAGATGGTATTAGTTTAGTAAAAGATATCAGGGGCTTGAACTCCGAAATACCTATCATATTTCTGACTGCCAAAAATATGAAGGATGATATTCTGGACGGATTTAAGGCAGGAGCTGACGACTACATTACAAAACCCTTCAGTATGGAAGAGCTGGTGCTTCGTATCGAAGCCATATTCCGCCGTGTGAAAGGAAAGAAAGTGAAAGACCAACAGTTCTACTCTTATGGCAGCATGTCATTCGATACACAGAAACAGATTCTGACAATCAATGATGTAAGTACTAAACTAACCACAAAAGAATCGGAACTGTTAGGCCTTTTGTGCGCTCATGCCAACGACATCCTGGAACGGAACCATGCACTTAAACAAATCTGGGTGGATGACAACTATTTCAATGCACGCAGCATGGACGTATATATCACCAAACTAAGGAAATTGCTGAAACCGGCTGAGGATATTGAAATCATCAACATTCACGGAAAAGGCTACAAGCTGATTGTTCCGGTAGAAGACGCGGACGAGAAATAATTAAGCATTAAATGCAAAAAATGTAAGGGTCGTGGCGTGCCGCGACCATTATGTAGGGGCGAACCTGTGTGTTCGCCCCTCGTTATTGGGGCAGATAGATAAATTTTAATGATCCCTCATTGTGCGGAGCCCTGGGGGACGATTTCTGTCATTGCGGGCGCCTACTAAAAACCTCATTCTCACCTAATTCTATTTAACAGAACAACCTCAGTAGCAATGTGTTACAAAATACGACACAACCTCATTACATCATTATTCGCGTGTGTTATATTAATAAATGATGATAAAGAAATGATGTAATGAGGTTCCATTATTCTTCGTAATGTACTGCTACTGAGGTTGTTCTGTTAAATAGAATTAGGTGAGAATAAGGTTGTAAATGCACAGGGTTTGTGCTATACTCAGGAGATTGCGGATCGGAGCCCGCAATGACAACCTTGAACTTTAAACCTGAAACCTTTGAACCTGAAACTTATTTTAGTATCTTTGCCCCCATAATCTCAACAAGTTAGTATTTCTTAAAATCATACATTATGAAGCAATTATTTTTACTTTTTTGGGCAGTATGTCTCTCGGCAACCGGCTTTGCCGGAGAAAGAGTGAGTAAACCCCAAATGCCTCAAAATCGTCAGCAGCAACATTTTGACAAGGTTCAAAAGCGGGATTCTATTTTGTCGGTACAAAAACAAGTAAGCCCGAAGTTGCGAAGACAAGCAGCGCTGGCATCCGCCGCCCTGTATCCCGATAGTTTGGTAACCAGAGATGCATCGGGTACTAATATCTCCAAAGAGGAATATGCTTACAATGGCGATGGCAACCAAACATTGCTGATAACCTACGTGTGGAACGGTAGCGATTGGGAAAGCAATTTCAAAAAAGAATTTAGTTACGACTCCAACGGCTACCGGACATTATATATACGTTCGGGCTGGAATGGCAGCTCATGGATAGAGTATGATAGACAAGAATATACCTCCAATAGCAATGGCCATCTAACAGAAGAGATATTATACGGTTTCGGCAATGCCCAGGGTAATTTTGAAGGTGAATTGACAGCATTTATGAAAAACAATTATACCTACGATGACAATAACAACATGACATCATCTATTTCTTATCATTGGGATGAAACAGCCGGCGATTGGGTAGGCAATTACAAGAATCTGTCGGAGTACGACGAAAATAACAACCAAACATCATACACTTCTTATCATTGGGATGAAACAGCCGGCGATTGGGCAGGCGATTACAAAAATCTGTCGGAGTACGACGAAAATAACAACCAAACGTCAGATATATATTCTTTGTGGGATGCTACTGCCGAAGATTTTGTTGGCTTTAGCAAATACGAATACGAGTACGATGACAATGGCAACCCAACCTTATATACCTATTACGAGTGGGATGAACTAAACGGCGATTGGGTAGAAATCAACCAAGGAGGAAAACATGTATATACCTACGAAGGCGATGGCAACAAAACATCGGACAAATCTTACATTTGGAATGAAGATTGGGTAGAAAGTAACAAATATGTATATGAGTATGACGAAAATGGTAACCAAACATTGGAGGAATATTACAATTGGGATACTGACGCCAAAGATTGGGTTGGCTATAGCAAAAATGTATATGCTTTCGACAGCAACGGTAACCGAATGTTAAGTGCATCTTACTATTGGGATGCCAGCGTTACCCGTAAGCTGCCTCTTAAAAATGCCCAAGTTTCCACCGGTGGTTGGGTAGGCAGTTCCAAAGAAGAATGGGTTTACGATGGCGATGACAAACTAATAACCTATATAACCTACAATTGGGATGATGTAGCCGACGATTGGGTAAAAAATTCCAAAATAGAATATAGCTACAATGAAGATGGTAACCCAACAACAGAGGAAACATTCCTTTGGGATACTGTTGGCAGAGATTGGGAACCTTCGGCAGCTGGAACAGCTACCTACTATTACACCTCTACCTCTACCGGTATCTACAAACCCATTATCGGCGCCAACGACCCTGTTATTGCCACACGGTATTACGATTTGCAAGGCAGGGCAGTAGGACAGCCGCAAAAGGGACAAATATATATTGTGAAAGAATTGCACCAATCGGGCAAAGTTTCGATTAGCAAATTAGCAAATTAATCAATGCAGGGGCGGGTTTCAAACCCGCCTTTACAGGGATATTGAAATGTAGGGGCAGCGCGTGCGTTGCCCTTTTTTTTATGCCACTATTCGATACGCCCTACATTGATCCCGAACCCTGAACTTTGAACCTGAAACCTTTGAACCTTGAACTTATTTTCCTACCTTTGGCTTCGCATAAAACAACCGGAAGTATGAAACAATATATCGACTTGTTAGACAGAGTTCTGACCGAGGGGCTGAGGAAGGAAGACCGCACCGGAACAGGGACAATCAGTGTTTTTGGTCATCAAAGCCGCTACAATCTGGCGGATGGATTTCCGCTGGTAACCACAAAAAAGCTGCACCTGAAATCCATTATATACGAATTGCTGTGGTTTTTGAATGGAGATACGAATGCAAAATACCTGCAAGACAATGGCGTGCGTATCTGGAACGAATGGGCAGACGAAAACGGCGAGCTGGGTCATATATACGGCTACCAATGGCGGTCGTGGCCGGACTATAACGGCGGACACATCGACCAGATTTCGGAAGTGGTGAACACGATTAAACAGAATCCCGATTCGCGCCGCATTATTGTCAGTTCGTGGAATGTGGCCGATTTACCCCATATGAATCTGCCTCCTTGCCATGCCTTTTTTCAGTTCTACGTGGCCGATGGCAAACTAAGCTTGCAGCTCTATCAGCGTAGCGCCGATATATTTCTGGGGGTTCCTTTCAATATTGCCTCTTATGCTTTGCTGCTTAAAATGATGGCTCAGGTAACCGGATTGCAGGAAGGGGAGTTCGTTCATACCTTGGGCGATGCTCATATCTACCTCAATCACCTCGATCAGGTGAAACTGCAGATGAGCCGCCAACCTCGTCCCTTGCCCCGGATGATTATTAACCCCGGTGTAAAGAATATTTTCGATTTTAAATACGAGGATTTTTCACTCGAAGCTTACGACCCACATCCACATATCAGGGGCGAAGTGGCTGTTTAACCGAAATGCCGGTATAGATACAGATGGAGAATTTATTATCACAACTCAATAAACCACAAAGCGAGGCCGTAGAATATGTCGATGGTCCTTCGCTTATTATTGCCGGCGCCGGATCGGGCAAAACCCGCGTGTTGACTTACAAAATTGCTTATCTGCTGAAATTGGGATTGCCTCCACAGAATATACTGGCGCTTACGTTCACCAATAAAGCAGCTCGCGAAATGAAGACGCGAATCGCCCGGATTGTGGGTGAAAAAGAAGCCCGTCGCTTGTGGATGGGCACCTTTCACTCCATCTTCTCGCGGATACTGAGGACGGAAGCCGAAAAAGTAGGCTTTCAATCGAATTTTACTATAGCCGACTCGGCCGATTCGCGCAACCTGATAAAAGCCATCATCTCCGAACACCAGTTGGACGACAAAATATATAAACCGGCAAAAATACAAGCCCATATTTCCAGCGCCAAAAACGGCTTGCTTTCGCCCGAAATGTATGCACGGAACAAAGAACTGACCGAATACGACCGGCAGGCGAAAATCCCCATGACAAAAGATATTTACAGGGACTACCGCAACCGGCTGAAAGCGGCAAACACCATGGATTTCGACGATTTGCTGTTTTATACCAACCGGCTTTTCCGCGACAATCCTGCTGTGCTGGCAGCCTGTCAAAATCGCTTCCAGTTTATTTTAGTGGACGAGTATCAGGATACCAATTTTGCACAGCATCTGATTGTTAAGCAACTCTCGGAGCAGCATCACCGGGTATGTGTTGTAGGCGACGATGCACAGAGCATCTATTCGTTCCGCGGGGCGAATATTGATAACATGCTCAATTTCACGGATAATTATCCCAATGCCCGCATCTTTAAACTGGAGCAGAATTACCGATCGACACAGAATATCGTCAATGCGGCCAATAGCCTGATAAGCAAAAACAGGGAACAATACCGGAAAAATGTGTTTTCGGAGAAAGAAGCAGGCGAGAAGCTCGAATTGGCGAGCGCATTCTCCGATTTTGAAGAAGGCGTAATAGTCGCCAACCGCATCCTCGACTTGCGCCGTGAAAAGAACGGCTCATACAGCGACTTTGTTATTCTGTACCGTACCAATGCCCAGTCGCGTGTGTTTGAAGAAGCCTTGCGAAAAAAGAATATTCCCTATCGCATATACGGCGGACTGTCGTTCTACCAGCGCAAGGAAATTAAGGATGTGATAGCTTACTTTCGCATGGTGGTCAACCCTTATGACGAAGAAGCATTTAAGCGAATTGTCAACTATCCTGCACGTGGAATAGGGCAGACGACTGTCGGTAAAATAATTTCGACGGCCAAACTGCACAACGTAAGTTTGTGGGAAGTGATTGGCAATGTGCTGGAATACAACCTGAACATCAAGAGCGGAACAGCCAACAAACTCAAAGACTTCAGGCAGATGCTCGAAAGTTTCATAAGCCAGCTGACCGAACTTTCGGCTTATGATTTGGCCACGCTTATTGTTAAGCAAACCGGCATAGCCCACGATGCCTATCAGGATCAAACGCCCGAAGGCATGAGTCGGCAGGAAAATTTACAGGAACTGCTTGGCGGCATCCACGAATTTACCGACATGCGCCGAGAAGAAGGCAATGAACATGTAGGCCTTATGGATTTTCTGGCCGAAGTATCGCTCCTCAGCGATCAGGATACCGACAAGGGAGCCGATGAGGAAAAAATAACCATGATGACCGTCCATGCCTCGAAGGGATTGGAGTTCAAAAATGTGTTTATCGTAGGACTGGAGGAAGATTTGTTCCCCTCGTCCATGGCCAAAGCCGAAAGGGGCATTGAAGAAGAACGCCGGCTTTTTTACGTGGCCATCACCCGCGCCGAAGAGTTTTGTATGCTGACCTACGCCAAAAGCCGCTTCCGCAACGGGCAAACCAACCCTTGCAATCCAAGCCGCTTTTTGAAGGAAATAGACGTGCATTATTTGAAAATGAACGGCAATTTGCAAAGCGACAGTTCTGCAAGGTTTGAACAAGCTCCGCGAGGTGGTTTCTGGGATACGGTTCGCCAAAACCGGGAACGCAGGGAAGTAGAAGAGTTTAAAGACCTGCCTTTTCCCGAAGAGACGACCAATGAGGTGGCTTACAATACCACTCCACAGCCTCGTTTTGTAAACTTGCGCGATGCAAAGCCCAAACCTCAGCCAGCCCAAGCAGCTGGGCTATCGGTAGGTTCCGTCATCAGGCACGAACGCTTCGGCATAGGCGCCGTTACCGCAATAGATGGCGATGACACCAACCGGAAAGCAACCGTTGAGTTTGAAAATCTGGGAATTAAACAACTGCTTCTTAAATTTGCAAGATTTGAGGTAGTTAGCTGAAAAGAATGTAAAGGAATTAATAATATGGTAAACAATAAATTGAAATCTAGTCTGTTACAACTTCGAGAGGCCTTGCTTTTGATGTTGCCCAAAAATAGGAGCGAAGTTTTTATCCTGTTAATTTTCTTGGCGATATACCTTCCTTATTCTATCTTTTTAGCGATTAATTCATCTGTAATTGATAGTCAAACTGTTCCATGCGACATCTATTTTCAATTCGACAACACCTCCATTTTTCACACCGGAAAAATGACTTTCTCGAAGCATCCCTTACTTATACTTTTCACTAAACCGGTAATCTGCGCAGGAGATTTCTTCGCTTGGTTGGGCGGAAATCCTAAATTGAAAGCTATTTTCTGGGTTTTTGTCTGTTCTTTATTAGTCTCATTATCAGGTGTATTCGTTTACAGGTATATGAAAGAAATAATAAAATTAAAGAAATACCCCTTGTTGCTGTTAACGTTCTTCTATGCTTTCTTTTCAACCAACTTGATTTTGTGCTTCACCACGGAGTCATTTACGGTAACGCTCTTTCTCTTATCCTTTGTTGTTTACTACTATTCTCACTGCATCGAAACGAATAAAACAGTAGGCCTGCTTACCGGTTCTGTTCTTGCTATATCGCTTGGCGGAATTACTCTAACTAATTTTGTAAAAGGAATCATTCCGTTCTTTTTTATGAAACAGGATAAGAAAGTATTGATTAAAGCGCTGATTGCTATTGGTTTGTTGTTGCTTATTTCTATCCTGCTCTGGCAATACAACGAGCGGATTTCTCAGTTTGTATCCAATATTCAACGGGAAATGAGAGTGTATGGCATGAAAGGTAACAAGCCATTTTTCTGGATTGCTATCAATGATTTTTTAGCTTCGCCTGTTTTATTTTACGACTTCCTCATAGAATATAAGGCAGATATGGTTCTTCCTGGTGGGCCTCCCATTTCTTATCATGAGCTTTCCATAAACTCCTATCCACCGGATTGGAAGTGTATTTTTGCATTTTCGCTACTTTTTATTTTCTTAATTTCGGCTTTAAGGAATTATAAACATCGATTATTTCTATTGCTTGCCTCCCTTTTTGCCGTAGATATTTTTATACACCTCGTTTGTGGCTATGGCTTGAGAGAACCTTTCATCTATGGCGGGCACTGGGTTTATTGCGTGCCCCTGTTTATGGGATGGTTGCTCGCCTCGTTGAAGGATAAACCGGCAAAAATTACGCTTGGGTTCTTTTCTTTATTGTTTGTGGCAATGGTAATAAACAATATATGTCATTTGTACGAATTTATTGAGTTTGCGCTTTTGTATCATCCTGCCTGATTTATCGGGATTTATTACGGCATCCCCCTGCATTATACCTAAAACCCTCAAGGCAAACGCATGAAAAATTTTACTGCTTATATCTTTCGGTAAAGTTGCTGATATGAGCAGGAGATTCCTCCCTTTGGTCGGAATGACGGTCTCCTTTTTGGGAGAGGGGATGAGGAAGCGGCGGCGAAGCCGCCACTTCCTCATCCCTTAAACCACTAACAGGCGAGTCATTCCGACCAAAGGGAGGAATCTCATCCGTAATAGTGGTTCTAAATTTTTTCATGGTTTGCCCTGCTAAAACCCTCGTGCGAGATGGTAAATATGCCGTAAATTCCTTATCTTTGTGTTTTATATAATTCGGAATAATGTTCAGAGAGGCCTTTAGGATGGCAATTCAGGTGATTTTCTCACCCCAGCTGGCTTGGGAATACATTTCCATGAGAAGATTTACTAACCTGTACAGGGGTTTTATTGCCCCTTTATGGATTAGCTTGGTTGTGTCTGCTTTTATCGGCGGATGGCTGGTTTCGGCAGACAGCAGTTTTGAACTCGGCCTTAAGAATCTGATAATAGAGGCGTTTATCCTTTTTGTCGGGTTTCACATATCGGCCTTTCTCCTAAACGAATACATCGGCAAATTGACGGATGTTGAAAAAGGATTGAAGAATGCGCAGGTATTTGTGGCCTACTCCTCTTCTTTGGTTTATATGGTGGGTATCATTGTTTCGATACTGCCCGACTTTTTCTTTTTATGGTTATTCTCCATCTACACGTTTTACATAGTGTATGCCGGTTCGGAAATCTATTACCGGATTATTCCCGAAAAAAGAATGAATTTTATGGTGATAGCAAGCTTGTTGATAATTGGCGTCCCTATAATTATAAGGACTTGTTTATCAATGATGACTGCATAAACCTGATTTTTTTATAGACAGATAACATGACACAGCAAGCAATAAATATAAAAAATAAACGCGCAACTTTCGATTACGAGCTACTCGATACCTATGTTGCTGGAATTGTACTTACAGGAACCGAAATAAAATCAATTCGCCTCGGAAAAGCAAGCCTTGTGGACACATTCTGCCTGTTTGAAAAGGATGAATTGTGGGTGCGAAACATGAATATTTCGGAATATTTCTACGGTTCGTACAACAATCACGTGGCACGGCGCGACCGCAAACTGCTCCTGCAGCGAAAAGAACTGAAAAAAATTACGCGAATGGTGAAAGAAACCGGATACACCATTGTCCCTACGCGTATTTTCCTGAACGATAAAGGCTTGGCTAAGATAGTTATAGCCATTGCACGGGGCAAGAAGCAATACGATAAACGGCAGACATTGAGGGAGAAAGACGATAAGCGCATGATGGACAGAGCCATGAAGAAGTAAGGAAATACACCAACTTTTGAATGAAAATATGAAAATAGAATCGACAGACAGATTAGTTCAACTAAAAGCCTTTCTTTTGAGAGAAAAGTTCTTGGTTGCAATTGTTTTGCTGATTTTTGCCATTATATATGCGCTTAATATCTATTATCCGCTTATGCGCGATGACTGGGCATATACTTTCGGTTGCGACAATAAAAGGATAGCCGGTTTCCTCGATATTCTGAGATTCCAATACGAAAATTACCTTGCATGGGGTGGCAGAAGCATTGTGCATGTCGTTGTGCAATTGCTGCTGTGGTTTGGCGAAGGATGGAGCGATTGGCTGAACAGCATGGCTTTCGTTGTTTTTGTGCTTGTCATCTATTCCATCACCAACAGAAATACCGGCAAATCTCAACCAGCTATCTTGGCTGTTATTTGCCTGTTGATGTGGTTCTTACAAGGGAATTTCGGGCAGTCGGTTCTTTGGATTACCGGCAGTGGAAATTATTTGTGGGGCTGCCTTATTACGCTTGCTTTTTTGTTTCCACTCTGTTCTTACTACTTCCATCCGGTTGTTAAAACAGGCAGGCTGCGAAGTGGCATTTTTTTTATTGCCGGAATAATTGCCGGATGGACAAACGAAAACCTGTCCGTAGGCTTGGTTTTTTTCATGCTCGTCATGTTCTTTTTATTGAGGCGCGAAAACAAAGAAATACCGCTTTGGATAAAATGGGCTTTTGCAGGTCTCGTAACAGGGAGTGTAATTTTATTGGCTGCGCCGGGCAATTATGTGCGCTACGGATTTGTTGCCGGTGAAACGAATCCGGCGCTTGACATACCTGCTAAGTTGCTGTTTATGCTAAAAATATTCATTCGATATGGCGCATTGCCTTCCGTAATTTATTTAGCAGGCCTGATATTCTTTTCCAAGTTCAAAAAAAGTAGTCCGCAAAACAGACAAGCGTTTCGTTTATCGGCGCTATTTTATGCTACGGCCATTGTGGCATGGATTGTGATGATTGCCTCGCCTACTTTTCCTCAACGCGCAACGTTTGGCATCATAAGCTATATGATTGTTTCCATATCGCTGATTTATGCAAATATTGATTTTTCGGTTGGCATTGTCCGAAAGCTGAATTTTTTGGCGCTGACCTCAGGCATTGCTCTTTTCTGTTTTACATTTGCCAAGGGTTTTCCCGAGCTGGTAATGGTAAACCGCGTTTTTGACGAGAGAGAACAGGAGATACTGAAACAAAAAGAACAGGGCATAAAAAATATTGTACTGCATGGCAGGTTCAAAGCAAAAACCGGTATTTGGTACATGATACCTAAAATAGATGACTATTGCTCCTCCTGTGTGTCGGATGATTGGATATTTAGCGTTTATGCAAATTATTACGATGTGGAATCAATTGTTATAGAAGATTAGTTTAAAATGGATACAATGTTTTCAACTGTAAAAAATAAATTGAATGGAAATATTCCATTTTTGGTGATAATTTTTGTCATGTTCGGATTTATATATGCACTCAACATCTATTATCCATTGCTTGTCGATGATTGGGTTTACTCTTTCAAATTCCTGAATGGCGAGCGGCTTGGCAGTTTCGCCGATGTGTTGGAAGGACAGTATAAGCATTACTTTGAATGGGGTGGCCGAAGCGTTGGGCATACAATAGCACAAACCTTGCTGTGGTTTGGCGAAGGATGGAGCGATGTGCTGAACAGCATAGCTTTTGTTGTTTTTGTGCTCGTCATCTATTCCATTGCCAACAGAAATACTGGCAAATCTCAGCCGGCTGTTCTGGTGTTTATTTGTTTGTTGATATGGTTCATCCAGCGTCATTATTTGGGCGAGTGCCTGCTTTGGGTTACCGGGAGCGGAAACTATTTGTGGGGCAGCCTTATCATACTGCTGTTTTTACGCCCCGTTTGCTCCTATTACCTCAAGCCGGAAGACAAGAAAAACGGCATTGTCAGGAGCATCGTGCTTTTTATTGGCGGGATACTTGCCGGATGGACAAACGAAAATACCTCTGTTAGCTTGGTCTTTTTCATGCTTGTGATGTTCTTTTTGTTGAGGCGCGAAAACAAAAAAATACCGCTTTGGGCAAAATGGGCTTTTGCAGGTCTTGTAATAGGCTGTGCCATTCTGTTAGCTGCCCCGGGCAATTATGTGCGCTACAATAACGTGGGTAGCACATATACACCATTCAGCCTGTATGCCATAACACAATTGGTAACCGAATTTATCAAATCCGGCGTAGTGATTTCGATCATTTATTTGGCGGTATTGGCATTTTGCCTCAAGTTTAGAGACAAGCAGGCGAAAAACCGGCAAGCGCTGCGTTTGTCGCTCTTGTTTTTCTTCACCGCATTGTCGGCTTGGGTGGTGATGATTGCCTCGCCTAAATTTCCCCCGCGAGCCTGGTTTGGAATCACATCCTATATGATTGTCGCCGTATCGTTGCTCTATGCCAATATGGATAGATTTTTGCCGAGCCTGAAAAAGCTAAATTACATAGCGCTTACCCTGGGACTTCTCCCGTTCGGCTTCACTTATACGCTAAGTTTGAAAGAAACAATCCGAATCAGGAAGATTTTCGACCAAAGGGAGCTGTACGTCAAGGAACAAAAGAAGAACGGAATTGAAAATATCATTATTCACGGCAGTTTTGTAAGCGATCCGTCAAAGTTGGTATTTTTACCGAAAATAATTGACTTGGTATCTTCCGACTCAACCGATTGGGTAAATGCGGCCTATGCCAGATACAATAATGTAAAATCAATAAAAATAATGGCGGAGCCGGAAATAAACGAAAATAAAAAATAGATAATGAATACACCTTTTAGCCAACAGCGTCCACTATTATTTCAGAAAACATACCTGAAACTCGGAAAGAAGGTTTCGGATATAAAGAATTTTGCCGCCAAAGACAAACCCAATACAGTTTTGTTTTATGGAGCCATCCTGATAATGTTTGTCGTCATTTATATTCTCAATTTCCTCCAACCCTATTGGTGGGATGAATTTGTGTATTCCTACAAATGGCATAGCCCCGAAAAGATAAAAAACTTTGCCGATATACTCGACTTCCAACATACGCATTACCTGGAGTGGGGTGGGAGGATTGTTGTCCACACTATTCTCCAAACCTTGCTTCTATTGGGCGAGACTTGTGCCGATTTGATAAACAGCTTGATGTATGTTGTATTTATACTCTCCATTTACCGGATTGCAAACATAAAGTCGGCCAAAAAATATAATTTAACGCTACTTGTCGCAGTAAATTTATTGGTATGGTTCCTGCAATTTTCGTTCGGAAGCGCTATTGTTTGGCTTACAGGAAGTTGTAACTATATGTGGATGGCGACATTTGCCTTGCTGTTTGTGTATCCGGCGTGTAAATTTTACCTCATCGGCGAAGTAAAAATGACAGCCATTAAAACCTTCTTTTATTTCTTTGGCGGAATTATTGCCGGCTGGTCGAACGAAACTACCTCTGTGATATGTGTTGTTTTTATTATTATCCTGTTTTTTGTCCTCTACAGGGAGGGAAAAGCTATCCCTTTATGGGCAAAAGTTGGGTTCGCAGGCTTGCTTATTGGTGCGGCTATCATGTTGCTTGCCCCCGGAAATTATGTTCGTTTTACTTTTGAAAATGGAGTGCCGTTTTATTATCGAATACCCCAAAGCATGTATATGTTGTTCTATTATTTCTTTAGATCAGGATTGCCCGTTACAATTGTTGTAGCCCTTTCCTTTGTTGTAAGCAGGTATTTTGCTGAAAGGGAGGCGAAGAGATTCCATGTTCTGGCTTGCCTGTTTGTTGCTTCGGCCATTATCGGGCTTTTGTCGATGATTGCATCACCCATATTTCCGTCAAGGGCCTGGTTCACTATCATTACTTTTGCTATTGTAGCCATCCTCATTTTGTCTGTTCGCCTGGATTTTAAGCAACGATTTATTGCCACATGTACAAAAACAGCTATCCCATTGCTCGTATTGCTTTTGAGCAGCCAATATTTTGGGGCAGCTAAAGATTTGATGCAAATAAGACGCGCTTTTGATATACACGAACAGGAAATATACGAACAGAAAAACAAAGGAAAATCCGATATTATTTTATCGGCAATTCAACTGGACTTGCAAACCGACTTTGTGCATCCGCCCTACGAACTAATGGCGGATTCAACAGCATTGACCAACCGGATTTATGCGACCTATTACGGAGTAAGGACTGCAAGGCTAAAAGACGAATTACCGGAACAGAATAACACAAGAATATCACAAAGACAAATCAGTAAAGCTGAAACTACAAGATGAAAGATCAAGAATTTGAACAACTGTTAAGCAAGCGCATCCTCATCCTCGATGGAGCGATGGGCACCATGATACAACCTTACAAACTGAAAGAAGAAGACTTCAGAGGAGAGCGTTTTAAGGATTCCAAAATTCTTTTGAAAGGAAATAACGATTTGCTTTGCCTGACCCGCCCCGATGTGATTGAGGCGATTCATCGCGAATACCTGAGTGCGGGCGCCGACATAATCGAGACCAATACCTTTAGCGCCAACGCCATCTCGATGGAAGATTACGATATGGCGGGCATTGTGAAAGAAATAAATACCGAAGCAGCGCGTATTGCACGGAAGGCCGCCGATGATTTCACGAAACAAAACCCGGACAAGCCCCGTTTTGTGGCCGGTTCGATAGGGCCAACCAACAAAACGGCTTCGATGAGTCCGAAAGTGGAAGACCCTGTTTTCAGGTCGGTGAATTTCGATGATTTGCACAGGGCTTACAAGGAACAAATAGAAGGATTGATGGATGGCGGCGTTGATTTGCTGCTTGTAGAAACAATTTTCGATACCTTGAATGCCAAAGCGGCTTTGTTTGCCGCCGAGGAGCTGAGAAAGGAACGGAACAGCGCTATTCCGATAATGGTATCGGTTACCTTGTCCGACAAGGGTGGACGGACGTTTTCGGGGCAAACGATAGCTGCTTTTGTGGCATCGGTCAGCCATATCAATTACCTCTCTATCGGCTTAAACTGTTCCTTCGGGGCTGCCGATATGAAACCTTTCCTGAAAGAACTTGGGCGGATTGCTCCGGCTTATATCTCGGCTTATCCCAATGCCGGTTTGCCAAACCAGTTTGGGGAGTACGACGAAACGCCCGAAAAAATGGCGCGCCAAATCAAGGAGTACATCGACGAGGGGCTGGTGAATGTATTGGGCGGATGTTGCGGAACGACCCCCGCGCATATAGCCACTTATGCGGCCTTGGTAGAGAACGCCCGCCCGCATGTTCCGGCGCCCAAACCCAAGTATATGTGGCTGTCGGGACTTGAATTGCTGGAAGCAAGCCCGGATATAAATTTCATAAACATCGGCGAACGCTGCAATGTTGCCGGTTCGCGCAAATTCCTGCGCCTGATAAAGGAAGGCAACCACGAAGAAGCCTTGACCATCGCCCGCAAACAAGTGGAAGACGGCGCTCAGGTTATTGACGTGAATATGGACGAAGGTTTGCTCGACGGGCTGAAAGAAATGACAACTTTCCTCAACCTCATGGCATCCGACCCCGATGTTTCGCGTGTTCCGGTGATGGTCGATTCGTCGAAGTGGGAGGTGCTCGAAGCCGGATTAAAATGCATTCAGGGAAAACCTATTGTGAACTCCATATCCTTAAAAGCCGGGGAAAAAGAATTTCTACGGCAAGCCCGTCTGGTTCGCTCCTATGGCGCGGCGGTTATCGTCATGGCATTCGACGAGGCAGGGCAGGCCGATACCTTTGAACGGCGCATCGAAATATGCGGACGGGCGCACAAATTATTGATAAATGACGGATTCAATCCCCTGGATATTATTTTCGACCCCAATATTTTGGCTATCGCCACCGGAATAGAAGAACACAGGGGCTATGCTGTTGATTTTCTGCATACTGTGGAATGGATTAAAGCCAATCTGCCTCATGCCAAAATAAGCGGAGGGGTCAGCAACCTGTCATTCTCTTTTCGCGGAAACGATTATATCCGCGAGGTGATGCATTCGGTATTTTTGTACCATGCTATAAAAAGAGGGATGGATATGGGTATCGTCAATCCGGGTCAATCGGTTATCTATGAGGATATTCCGGTCGATTTGAGAAACCTGGTGGAGGATGTGATTTTCAACCGCAGAGAAGAAGCAACCGATGAACTGATTGAATACGCCGAAAAAATGAAAGGTGAAAAAACGGGACAGACCGCACAAAAAACCGAAGAATGGCGAACATTCCCCTTGGAAAAACGCTTGGAATACGCCCTGGTGAAAGGCATTGGCGACTACCTTGAGCAAGACCTTGACGAAGCCCTGAAGCGCTATCCAAAAGCGGTGGATATTATCGACCAACCCTTGATGAGTGGAATGAACAAGGTGGGCGAATTATTCGGCTCGGGGAAAATGTTCCTGCCGCAGGTGGTGAAAACAGCCCGCACAATGAAGCGTGCCGTAAATATTCTTCAACCGGTTCTTGAAGCGCAAAAAACATCCGGCGCCAATAAAGCAGGTAAGTTGCTCATTGCTACGGTGAAAGGTGATGTGCACGACATAGGGAAAAATATTGTAGCCATTATCCTGAAGTGCAACAACTACGAGGTCATCGACCTGGGGGTAATGGTTCCGCCTGCCGAAATTATCCGGCGGGTGAAAGACGAAAAGCCCGACATCCTGTGTCTGAGCGGATTAATAACCCCTTCGCTCGAAGAAATGTCGATTGTCGCCAACGAAATGGAAAAGGCCGATTTCCACATTCCGCTGATGATTGGCGGGGCGACCACCTCCAAACTGCATACAGCCATAAAGATAGACCCTGAGTACAACAGCGGCATGGTGGTATATGTAAAAGATGCCTCACAAGTCCCTGCTGCCGTTGCCAAACTGATTAATCCCGCCACCAGACAGGAATACAAGAACACTATAAAAACCGAATACGCCGGTTTACGGGAAACAGGCGGCAAGAAAGTCGAATTTGTGCCATTAGCCGAAGCCATATCAAAAGGTATGAAAATAGAATGGGCTAATTATAAAGCGGTTGCGCCTAAAACACAAGCCCGGACAGTCATCCCGTCTATTCCGGTAGAAGAGGTGGCGCCTTATATTGACTGGAAATTCTTTTTCCACTCATGGGATCTCTCGGCGCGTTATGCCAGCATTCAGTCTGTTGATGAGCGCCCCGCTTGCCGCACTTCGTGGCTGAATTCTTTTCCCGAAGAGGAACGGGAAAAGGCCTCCGAAGCCTTGTCGCTCTACAAAGATGCCAATGCCTTGTTGGATAAGCTGATATATACCAAAGCCGGTTACATTAAGGCTGCGTTCGGAATTTTTGAAGCATACAGCGAGGAGGAAAGTATTTTTATCAAGGGCGTCCGTTTCCCAATGCTTCGCCAGCAGCAGAAAAATGAGAAGGACGAATATTTATCACTTTGCGATTTTGTTGCTCCGAAGAGCAGCGGTAAAAAAGATTATGTCGGCGCATTCACCCTTACGACCAATGCCGCTAATCTGCTGAAAGAGTACGAAGTAACCGGCGATGAATACCAGTTATTGTTGCTGAAATCGGTGCTCGACAGGTTGGCAGAAGCAGCGACCGAATACCTGCACGCCCAAATCAGAAAGATGTATTGGGGATTTGTGCCCGATGAAGATATTTCGGTGCAGGAGATGTTTACGCTAAAATATCAGGGAATACGTCCGGCAGTCGGCTATCCCTCGATACCCGATCAGTCGATTAACTTCTTGTTGAACAACGATTTGCTCCAGACGAACGAAATAGGTGTAACTTTAACCGAAAATGGCGTAATGATACCCAATGCCTCCGTCAGCGGAATCATCCTGGCACATCCGCAATCGAAATACTTTGCAGTAGGCCAAATATCGGAAGAACAAGTCGCATATTACGCCGAACATAAAAATGAAAGCAAAGAAGCCGTTAGGAAGTTTTTGTCAGCAAATTTGATTTAAGTTTGAGTAGGAGATGCAAGTAAATATCGAGGAAATTAAACTTCATTTTCACCTAATTTAAGCAACAAAACGACCTCAGTAGCAGTTAGTTATGCGTGTAGAACAACCTCATTACCTCATTTAAAAATCAAAGAATTAAACATATCAAACGAATAAATTTGTAACAAAAAATATGAAAAAACTCATAACCATTATTTTAACTGTAATTTCTTTGCAGGCATACGCACAAGGCAAATTTGTTATCAACGGCACACTGCCCGATGAAAGTCAAAGCGGAAAGACTGTTTATTTATCAACGGACAATACCTTGATTGACAGTTGTATAATTGCAAAAAATACCTTTCATTTTGAAGGGATTACTTCGCAGTCGCTCGAATTGGCAAGCATCACATTAATAGATAAAAAACATCCTTACCGTCGAGGCGATTTTAATGGATTTATCCTTGAGGCGGGCGAAATAAGCATATCCTCAACCGGCAAAGTTGGAGGTACGCCTCATAATGAAAAATTTCAAGCATTACTGGACAAACAAAAGGCTATTCAAGAGCAATACCGACTAACTCAAACACCCCAGTTGAGGGATGAATTTATAACGGTTACTTACAATTACCTGAAAGAAAATATGTCGAACGGAATCGGCGAATCGTTGCTGGGAAACGCTATACAACTGTTTGAAGCCAAACAGGTAGTCGAACTCATCAAAAGCGCCCGCCCAAGTTTTCAGCAAAAACCCGAAATACAAGCTCTTTTGCAAGAACTGTCAACCTTTCAACCTTCGATAGGCGACAAGTTTGTTGATATGAAACTGAAAAACCTGGAGGGGAAAGATGTTTCCATATCCGACTACATCGGGAAAAACAAGTATATACTCATTGATTTTTGGGCTTCGTGGTGCGGCCCTTGCATCAGAGAAAACCCTACTTTAGTGGAAGCCTACAAAAAATACAAAAGCAAAGGCTTCGAAATTGTCGGCATATCGCTCGATGAGAGCCAGCCCAAATGGCAACAGGCCGTTAAAAATCTGGATATCGCCTGGCCGCAAATGTCGGATTTGGGTGGTTGGAATAGTGTTGCCGCCCGCACCTACAAGGTGAACAGCATCCCCATGTCTTTTTTGCTGAATGGCGAAGGAGTAGTGGTTGGAAAAAACCTCCGCGGAGAGCTGCTATTAACAAAATTGGATGAATTATTAAAATGAGAATATGAAAAAAATTGGATTACTATTGCCTGCAATCGTGCTGATAATGGCATCGTGTGCAGACAAAAATGCGTTTACTCTCACCGGCGATTTGGCAGAAGCCGTACCGAATGGGAAGATTGTCTATCTACAGAAATTGAACGACAACAGGAACGGGCTTGATATACTTGATTCGGCAGTGATAAATGACCGGAAGTTTGTATTTAAGGGCATTGCCGGAGCAACTCCCGACCTGCGCTTTGTCAGCATTCCGGGTTTATCGAATTCGGATCCGCACATCTTCATCGTGGAAGCGGGGAAAATAACCATGTCCATCGACAGCCTTACCACTGTGGCCGGAACGCCGATGAACAACCAGTATCAAGAACTTGAGACGAAGAAAAACGGATTGAACGCCAAAATGAAAGAGTTGAGCGAACATTACCGGAAACTGCTGAACGAGGGCGAAATAGCGCCGGAAGAAAATGCCCGGCTTGAAACGCTTTTCGACGAATACATAAAGGAAATGACCACCATCTATTTTGAATATACGAAAGCAAACATAACAAATCCGGTCGGCGAATTTTTCTTCCGAAACATTGGCAGTAATCTGGAGGATGAGCCGTTGAGGGAATTGTTGGCATTAGCCCGTCCCGAATTTAAGAAAGCCGAGGACATACAGCTGCTTGAGGGAAAATTGCTCACGCTCGAAAATACGGCTATCGGGAAACAATTTGTCGATTTGAAAGCCAAAACACCTGTCGGCGAAGATATTGCCTTGTCCGATTATGCCGGAAAAGGAAACATTGTGCTCATTGATTTCTGGGCATCGTGGTGCGCTCCATGCCGCGCGGAAATGCCAATAGTGGTGGAAGCGTATAAGAAGTATAAAGATAAAGGTTTTGAGATAGTAGGCGTTTCGCTCGATGAAAATGTGGCTGCCTGGGAAAAAGGAATTAAAGAGCTGAATATCACCTGGCCGCAAATGTCGGACCTGAAAGTCTGGGACAGCAGTTTATCGGCTGCATACGGCGTAGATGGAATCCCACACACCGTACTACTGGATAAAGACGGCCAGATTATAGCCAAAAACCTCCGCGGAGAAGAGCTGCTATCGAAACTTGAGGAATTGCTGAAATAATATGGCATACACCCAACATCCAAAGAACGCGAATTACGCCGATTACGCGGATTTTCGCAAATAATTTTATAATTCGCTTTTTTTGTCATTGCGGGTCCCGACCCGCAATCTCCCAAGCGCGAGCCCAACCCCATGCATTGCACAACGCATTGTAGGGGCGTATGGCATACGCCCGATACACGTACCGTAGAAACGAGCAAAACACGGAAGTTTTGCGCCATGCTCGGGGGATTGCGGGTCGAAGCCCGCAATGACAGACAAAAAAAAAAATTATTTGCGGAAATTTGCGTAATTCGCGTTCGTTGTGTGTTGGGCGGGCGAATCCCGCCCCTACTCTCTATGAAATAATGTCGCATTTCCCTGCACTTTGGGCATGACCAGAATATCTTGTATATCCACATGGTCGGGCGCCGATACGGCATAGGCTACGGCGTTGGCAATGTCTTCGGCAACAAGGGGTTGCATTCCTTCATACACTTTATCGGCACGCGCTTGGTCGCCTTTGAAACGTACCAGCGAAAATTCTGTTTCGGCAAATCCGGGCGCTACGAGTGTTACTTTTATGCCGTATTGTAGCATGTCGAGGCGCATGGCTTGCGAAAGCGCTTTCACGGCATGTTTGGTGGCGCAATACACATTTCCATTGGGATAAACTTCCCGTCCTGCGATGGAACCGAGGTTGAGGATGTGCCCCGATTTGCGTTCCACCATGCCGGGCGAAACAACGCGGGTAACATAAAGTAATCCTTTGATATTGGTGTCAATCATCCGTTCCCAATCGTCGATAATTCCCTGATGAATAGGATTTAAGCCGACAGCCAGACCGGCATTGTTAACCAAAATGTCGATATTTTTCCAATCGGCGGGCAACTGGCCCAAATTCTTTTCCACATCCCGGTAGCTGCGAACATCGAAACACAAGGGGAGTACACGCACTTTGTATTCCGTTTCAATCTGCAATTTCAATTCATCGAGGCGTTCCTTGCGGCGTCCGGTGATAATGACGTCGCAACCCTCTTTAGCCAGTCTCCCGGCAATGGCCTTACCGAATCCGGCGGTCGCTCCTGTAATTAGCGCTATTTTATTCATGAGATTGTTTGTTTTTGTAAAGCACAAAGGTAAGGAAAATAAGTTTCAGGTTCAAAGTTTCAGGGGGCATTGTGGGATGTTGTGCAAAAAGTCGATATTCGCACACGGATTACACGGAGAATACGGAATGTTCTTTGTAGTTTCCACAATATTGAAAGTTAGGTATATACAAATAATATTCCGTGTAAATCTGTTTACTCCGTGTAATCCGTGTGCGAATATCGACTTACAAGACAATTCCGTTACCTCACCGGAAAATAAAATCCGCTATCAAACCGGCCGGTGGAGGCGCTGCAATTGTTCTCGGGTTTCCAAAGGGGATAGGCCGACTGTTCGGCAGAGAGGTAGTTGGTCAGCAGCGAAATAAAAACCGATGCATCGTCTTTTATCCACCGCCTGAGTTGCGCTACGTCGTTAATATCGACTCCCTTACTGTTTTCGCTCTCGCGGATGGTGATGCCCTTGTTTACAATCGTCGCCCAATGGAAGGGCAATCCCTGATAAACGGCGAAGAACGACAAAGCGGGCGCAATTTTTACAATCAGCCTGCTGTTTGCCTCGCTGAGGGTGTTGGATGCGATTTGCGATTTCAACTCATCCATCAGCGGCTCGCCCAAAACGGGTACGATATACAATTCCTGTGCGATGGAGATGTAAGGCGTGAATTCGGTCAGGTCGGTATTGCCGGTTACGGGCGAATGTTGCCTGAACAGTTCTTCGTTGATGATTGCTATTGGTGTGTACATATTGGTTCGGGTGTTAAATTATTAAATGCTTGGGGCTGATTGGGATGGGGTATTGCCCGTTCCCTCATACGACTTGATTTCGGCGACAACTTCCAATTCTTTGATAGATAACTTATCGTATCCGTTATTGATGATAAAGGTGTTGAGTACATCGGTAATTCGCCGCCGCATTTTATGTATAACGGTGTAGTTATAGAGGATAAAAGCATTGATTATTTCGCTGGCATTGCCACTCAGGTTACCCGAACCCGAAAGCCCCGCGAGGGTAGGGGACGACAGGCGATGCGCCGAAATAATTTTCTGGAAAATCACATCGTTTACATTGTTGTACAAATCGGCGTTGCCACTCGCCACAAAAGGCGTAACCGTCGGCTTAATTTCCTGACTTTCGCCGTATAAAACAACGATGGAATTGGCCCCGTTGGTACCGGCAAACGTGTCGTTCATGTCGCGGTTGAACCGCGCTTTGGCTTCATCGCCCGGATTGCTCGGGATGGTGATGATGACCGAAGGAGCAAAGCCGTTGTTGATGGAGTTGCGGTAGAACCGGCCAAGCAATCCATCGGCTTCCACATAATTGAGCGCCGAATAATACTGTGGCACAGGATAATAGTCGAGGCTAGGCTCGTAGTCTTTGTAGTAATAAAGGTAAGGAGCGCCTCGCCTGGGTTCTTCTACTCCCCATGCTTTAATGGGTGTGGGAGCATATTGACCGGTGGTTTTGCGCCAATCGTTGGACAGGAAATAGTTGAGGGGCTGGTTGTAATCATTCACTTCCCCCACGCGGATTTTGCTGAAGTCGGTATGATACAGGCTCAGGCTTTTCCCGTTTTCGTTGACTATAACCTGAAAGCAGAAGCCGCCAAAAGTGGTGTAGTCGCGGGCGATTTTTTCGATTAATGTATCCCAGTCTTCGCCGGTGTTGGGCTGACCGTAATATCCGGCTTCGTCGGCGCCCGAACCGCAGATATAGGTTACTTTACTGTCGATAATTGACTTGTTGACAGCCGATTCGTTGTTGAGGTCGATAATATGCTGGGGCAGATTATTATCGCGTCCGTAACTGATCCATCCCCGGGACGTTTTTGTGAAAGAGGGGTAAGTTGGCGCCTGCGCCGACAGATTGATGATTGAGTAAGCCGGTTTACGCAAATCGCCGGTAATTTTGCTGTTGTTCTTCATTCTTCAAATTTTTAAACGGATTTTATCTTTAGGGATAGATAAAATTGTTTAGAAAGAGGTCTATCAAGTTGATAGCGGTACGCGGAAACAACGAATTATATTTATTTTGCAATTCGGCAAGCGGAGGGATTCGAGACCCCGATGAACACCAAAAATAACAAAGCAGAGAGATTCCCCCCTGCTTTGCTGATTATACATCAATGGCTATTTTATTGAGTATCTATTTCCAATTGTGAGCCGGATTCCACTTCAAAAGCGCTGTCAATAATAACTTCGCCTGCCACGTCAAGCGTGAGTTTGGCTCCATCTTCCACCGTTACGTCTTGTACATTGATGTCGCCACAGGAATTAACGGTAGTATTGGTCGTTACGGTTTGGCTGGAAAAATAGACAGGAGTAGTAGCAGTAGCACAAGCCGCTTGAACGGCGGCATAAGTGTCTAAACATCCTGTTCCAATTAATCCCGGATATAAATTCGCATTATTAATTGGCGCTGCTGTATTCTTGATTATTGTTTCTATCTCTGAAGGGGTTATAAGTAAATATTCACAAAATAACTTCTTGTACATAGATTTTTTCTTCACGACTGTTATACATGACGAAAACGTAAATTCCCGCAGGTAACCCAACGAGGTTTAGTGTATTTTCCGCTCCATCACTCAGCCGCTTTTTCCGGCAAGAAATTCCCTGCTCATTAAACACCTCCATAATAGCGTTTAGAGAAGAGGTTCTAATTGTTGCTATCCGTTCATTTTTGTTTATCAGCAACTGTACTTCGGCCTTTTTTGTTTCACCAATGGAAGAAGACAACGAATAATCGCATGGCTTATTAAATTTTTTCCAGTAATCGCTGATATAGTTTACTTCGCCGTTGCTATAACAGCGCAAGTTGTAGTCGTCAATCGACGGATGGGGCGGGAGAACGGTCAAAATAAACATCTGTTCGTTTCCTGTTTTTTCATTGTATATATAAGCGCTGGGATAATTATATCCCTCTTGCGTCAAATAAGATTCGTCCGGCACAAGCAATGTCTCGAAACGCTTATATGAATTTCCTTCAATAAGAAGTTCTGAAACTTGTTCGACACGGTATTTTACCGGCAATACAATCTCTTTACTGAAATCTGAAGGATCATAAGATTTCGCATAAAAAGTATATGTTTCGCCCTGCAATGCATTAAAATCATAAATAAGATACGGCGTTCCTTCAAACAGAAAATAGACCTTGTTGCTTTCCTGATACAGAATTTCATTTGACGCTCCACTTATTATTTGATACACTTTGCTGTTCTCGTCCGAAACAGAATCTTTTATACACTCACAATGTTGAAAAGAAAACTCCATCCTTTCAAGCGAATAATACCAACTTGCCCCTACGGGTGCAAATTTACTTTGTTGAGCAAAAGAAATAGCTATATTGCTTAACAGAACCGCCAATAAGAATAACCTTGAAATTTTCATAATTGTTTACCTCCTATTCTGTTAAAATCATCCGTTTGGTAGCTACCTCCTGTCCGTCAACAATCAGGGTATAAATATACATACCGGCTCAAAATTCGATGTATATGATTGAATTTGGGCGTAAAAATTATTGGCATTTATACTTCCATTAAAATAGCCGCTACCAACTATTATCTTCCCTAGAGTATTCATTCGGAATCCATGTTGGTAATTATCGTCCCAAATAAAAAATGCCAGATTGCTATTATCAGCACGGATACTAAAATTATTAGGGTAGGAAGCAGCTGTAAACATCAATTTAGGTTCCATATACTTGTCGTAATATTACCGCTTGGTGTTGCTACAGACAACCTGTTATTTACCACTTTCACCTGTGCATTTATGCTAATAGATGTTAGCAATACTGCCAGAACTAAAAAACTTCTTGTTGCTTTCATGATAATTTTGATTTTGACGGTTATTTTTTGCAGTAATCTTTGTGTGCCATAAAGATATACATTCTCTTCAAATAAGCAAGAAAATATTCTTTATTTATATATTATTAATATTTCATAGCCATTAGCAGGGCAAACGCATGAAAAAAATTACTGCTTATGCTTTTCGGTAAAGTTGCTGATTGAGCAGGAGATTTGACTACGTCGATTTTCAATTCTCGTTACGCTCGAAATGACAGTCTCCTTTTTAGGAGAGGAGAGGAAGAAGCGGCGGCGAAGCCCCTCCAAACCTCCCCGTAGGGGAGGCTTTTGAAATCCCCCCTACGGGGGGTGGGGGGGCTTGGGGAGGAATCTCATCCGTAATAGTGGTTCTAAAATTTTTCAAGGTTTTCCCTGTATGCCATTAGCTCTTTCTATCACAAAAAAAGCAACCTGAATTCAGACTGCTTTTTAAGTAAAAGTCCCCCCCCCACGGGGGACCTAAGGGGCTATCAGCTCCTCATACAAATCTTTCAGCCGCTCCCTTAGATGCAGCACGGCGTAGCGTTTACGCGATATAAGGGTATTGACCGTTATGCCGGTCGCTTCCGCTATTTCTTTGAACGAGAATCCTTCCAGCTCGGTTAATTCAAACACATTACGCTGTTCGGCAGGGAGTTCCGACAGAGCTGTCTCCAGTTCGTCCCACACCAGCGAGCGCATATATTCCATTTCGGGCGAATTGTCGTTATCGAACAGCAAATCGGTTACTTCTGCCAAAAACCGGCCGTCTTCATCCTCGTTTGCTATCACAGGCATTGCTTCCTCCTTGCGCTTCCGGCTGTTGTCAACAATCAGATTATGCGCAACCGAGTACAGCCACGACGACATTTGTTCGATGGGATTCTCTATCAAATCAATTTTTGCCAGCCGGTAGAACACATTTTGCAGAATGTCCTCGCCGTCCTCCTTCGATATAACATGCTTGGCTATGTAGCCCTTCAGCTGCCCCCTGTATTTTTTGAAAATATCCGAAACATTCTGCTCTGCCAACAAATTCTCTGTCATAAATGAAATGTTAAAAAGCCCCCCTACCCCCCGTAGGGGGATTAGGAAGTCCCCCCACGGGGGATTCAGGGGGCTGTTGTTTGTTCTTGTTCGCCAAAAAATGGGTGATGTTTACGCATGTGGTTGCGGATAAATTCACGCTTTTCGCTGTGCGACATGCCTTCCATCTGAGCTTTCAGTTCGTGCATCTGATGGTGGTTGCCATGATGATGCCAAAAATGTCCCATCTTGCCGAAGTGTCCGAATCCGCCGAACAACAGACGGAGCAAAACCAGCAATCCTGCCGATTGCCAATAAGTAATGGCCGACCAGCCGACAATAGACGGAATCAAGGCGTTCCAAAGCAACATTACAACGGCTACTGCTGCGGCTAACACAGCCAGAAAAGCCAATACTTTCAATAAAATTTTAATAGCTCTCATATTCCTGTTTTTTTAATGTTATTTTTTACTTTATATGGCTGCCATCATCAGCGAACCCGTAATCACCTCAATGGCATCTACCGGACAAGCTTTCTGGCATTTTCCGCATCCTACACAGCGGTCGCCATGCTCTATGGTAGCATAACTGCAATTCTCCTTATACGTCATGCCGAATACGTTGCGGCGGCATGTGTCAACGCAAGTTTCGCAACCGATGCATCTGCGGCTAAGTATCTGTAAAGATACGACTTCCTTTTTTTTCCAGTTAAACATTTTGTTATTATAATTTAGTTCGACACATTTAATTTACTTCGAGATATATCTTCTACTCTTTAAGACGAATGAGCGAGAATAATATTTTAGAGGAGTGGGAATTATTTTCGTTCTCTCAAAATTTATTTTCCAATTTATATCCAAAATCCATCTAAATTGATTAATTTCGCTGCTTATTGAATAAACTATTAACAGATAGCAATATGCACAATTGGTTTGAATGTAAAGTCAGCTACGACAAAACGCTGGAAAACGGCATGATAAAGAAAGTAACAGAACCATACCTGGTGGACGCCCTCTCTTTTACCGAGGCCGAAGCACGGACAATAGAAGAAATTAAGCCCTACATAAGCGGCGAATTTACGATAGCCGACATCAAGCGGGCGAAACTGTCGGAACTGTTTTTTAACGAAAACGGCGACAGGTACTTTAAAGCAAAAGTGCATTTTATTACCCTCGACGAAAAAAGCGGAACAGAAAAGAAAACCGCCGTACAAATGCTGGCGCAGGCAACTACCCTGAAAGAAGCCCTGGAAGTGGTAGAAAAAGGCATGGAAGGCACGCTGGCCGATTACTCCATTGCCAGCCTGACCGAAACGGCGCTGGTGGATGTGTTCCCCTATTCTGCCGAAGAAAAGAACAAAACAGCAGGTCTTGACTAATGAGCATTGCTTCGAACCTGAACGAAATTACTGCCTCCTTGCCCTCCGGCGTAAAACTGGTGGCTGTATCCAAGTTTCATCCGGCAGAATCGCTACTTGAGGCATACGATGCCGGGCAGCGTATTTTCGGCGAAAGCAGGATGCAGGAACTGAACGGCAAGCAAAAAGAATTGCCCGCCGACATCGAATGGCATTTTATCGGTCATCTGCAAAGCAATAAAATAAAGACCATTATTCCCTATATCCACACCATCCACAGCATCGACAGCTGGAAACTGTTGGCGGAAACAGACAAGCTGGCATCGGCAGCCAACCGGAAAATTAATTGCCTGCTCGAAATATTCATTGCCCAGGAAGACACCAAATACGGATTGTCCTTCGATGAGTGCAGGGAATTGCTCAGGGAAAACAATTGGCAAGCCCTTCAATCGGTACAAATCACCGGCGTGATGGGAATAGCGACCTATACCACCAACACCGGACAGATACGAACCGAATTCCGTTCGCTGAAAAACTTTTTTGACGAACTGAAAGCCAACTATTTCAACGAAAACGATTCCTTCGCCGAAATATCCATGGGCATGTCGCACGATTACCCCATAGCCATCGAAGAAGGCGCAACGATGATAAGAATCGGAACTTCTATTTTTGGCGAGAGGGGCTGATCACATCGTTAGAGCTATCTCATCAATCGAAGAACTAGCACACGGATTACACAGAATAAACAGAAATTCACAGATGTAATTTAATATATATTCTGTGTTTATCTGTTTATTCCGTGTAATCTGTGTGCGAATATCCACTTATGATACCCGCCTCCATTATTCCTGTTATTCACATTGGCACATTTTTTTCATGCGCCCTGGTATTTTTCGTTTTAAGTTTTTAGTTTTTCACTTTTTTTCTTACCTTTGCACTTCTTAATAAAGAGACAGGTTATTTCTTTCAAGTCTTTGAATACTAAAATTTTAAAACTTAAATATAATTTAAAATCGTTGACAAATTATGATGACAATTGACCAATTCAACTTTACAGGCAAGAAAGCTTTTGTACGGGTTGATTTCAATGTGCCGCTGGATGACAAATTTAACATTACCGACGACACACGCATCCGTGCAGCTTTGCCTACGCTGAAAAAAATCCTCGCAGACGGAGGTAGCCTGATCATCGGTTCGCACCTTGGCCGTCCGAAAGGCGTTACCGGCAAGTATTCGTTGAAACATATCCTTGGACATGTGTCGAAACTGTTGGGAATAGACCTACAATTCGCTTCGGATTGCATTAGCGAAGAAGCTGCCCTGAAAGCTGCCGCCCTTCAGCCCGGAGAAGCCTTGCTGCTCGAAAACCTGCGCTTTTATGCCGAAGAAGAAGGCAAACCCCGCTTGGCCGACGACGCCACAGACGAACAAAAAGCCGAAGCGAAAAAAGCCGTGAAAGCCAGCCAGAAAGAATTTACAAAAACCCTGGCTTCGTACGCCGATGTGTATGTGAACGACGCCTTTGGTACTGCACACCGCGCCCACGCTTCAACAGCGCTCATTGCCGATTACTTCGATGTCGATCACAAAACTTTCGGCTACCTGATGCAAAAAGAAATTGCTGCCGTAGAAAAAATAATGGAAGAACCGGCACGCCCTTTCACCGCTATTATCGGCGGAGCGAAAGTGTCGTCCAAAATAGACATTATCGAAAATCTGTTGTCGAAAGTGGACAACCTGATTATCGGTGGCGGTATGGCATTCACCTTTATCAAGGCCGAAGGCGGTAAAATCGGAAGCTCGCTTTGCGAAGACGACAAACTGGACGTGGCCAAAGATATTCTGGCCAAAGCCAAAGCCAAAAACGTGAAAATCATTATTGCCAGCGACGCCAAAATTGCCGACTCGTTCAGCAACGACGCCAAGTCGAACTACGTGCAGGCCAACGAAATACCTGATGGATGGTTAGGTTTGGACATAGGCCCCGAAGGTGAAAAAGAATTTGAAGCAGTTCTGAAAGCATCGAAAACCATTCTCTGGAACGGCCCCGTAGGTGTGTTTGAATTCCCCAACTTCGCACAAGGCTCCAAAGCCATTGCTCTGGCCGTTGTAGAAGCCACAAAACACGGCGCATTCTCGCTCGTGGGCGGTGGAGACTCGGTAGCCTGCGTCAACCAGTTAGGCCTGGCAAACGATGTATCCTACGTGTCAACCGGCGGCGGCGCCCTCCTCGAATTCATCGAAGGAAAAGTCCTCCCCGGCATCAAAGCCATCAGAGGATACTAATAAGGGAATCCCGTATATATATAATGTAGGGGCGAAGATGATTCGCCCCTATTTTTTTTGCGCGGCGTTCCGACTGTGCCTGTCCGCCCTATATCCATCCATCTGTCATTGCGGGCCCGATCCCGCAATGACAACGACAATAGCGACATAACAAAATCTCAAAAACCACTCCCTCCCCTCTCCAAGATGGAGAGGGGCCGGGGGTGAGGATGATTGCGCACAGGGCTGAGCTGTGAATTCCTACCAACAATTACACATTCCTACCTTTTTCAATTGGATTTTCACCTTTTTTTCACAAAATCACTTGTTATATAATAAAAACAGCGTATATTTGACGACTGTTTTATTTAGGCTGGCGGATTTTTACTCAAAGCAGGCAATTTTTTTGTAACTTGGTGCAGGTTTATAACCGGATTTAATGGCTGATTTTACTGACAATTATGTAATTTTTAACACCAGATTTTCTGCTGATTATTTGGCAGTTACAGCTATTTTATTAGAGAGAGAGAGAGAGAGAGAGACGCTCGCCCCTCTCGCGTAAGATAATAAATTTTTTCTTTTCACGCAAACACCCCAACTTATTTTCCGAAAATATCAGCCCCTCCCTACCTCCCCGGGGGGAGGCTTTTGTGCGCCGTTGCCTGTTATTTATTAACAAATGTGGCGGCAGCGCGTATCCGAACACCGGGGGAACGCTAATTTCGCGGATTACGGGGATTTTCGCAAATAAATTCTTCCGTTCAACTGTCATTGCGGGCTCCGACCCGCAATCTCCTTATGCAATATTCGGGCAGACACACAGGTCTGCCCCTACACCCAATTGTGTAGAGACAGCGGGGGAAGCGACAAAAAATCATCATATAACAAAATCAGTCCCGCAGGGACGACACTTTATTAACCGTATGCTTCAGCTTACGGGTGAACAATTAACAAAATCCCAAAAAGCCCTCCCTCCCCTCTCCCTGTGGAGAGGGGCCGGGGGAGAGGTGAATTGCGCCGGTGCGTGTATCGGGCGTATTCGATACGCCCCTACAATGCGTCGTGCAATGACAGCCGGAATGTTGAATCATATAAATCATACTAAAATCACAGTTCAGACTAATTAAAACTTGCTTGACATGAAGAAACTTTTTCTATTACTGGCAGTTGTTGCCTGCCTGACGGCTGAGGCGCAGGAATTCCTCGCACAGCCGCCCGAGAATGCCTTGCCCTCCGAGGTGGCGGCGCAGAACATTACGGAGTTGACCTCCCAACCCGAGTTGCGGGCGAAGCCTACCTGGGAGGAGGGCGACGGCTGGTCGCAGAAGATGCCTGTGGGTGATGCCAGCCCCCTGTTGCTGCTCTCCATGGTGGCTATCTGGCTATTATTTAAGAAAATAACAAACAAAACTAACAGGAAAAGCTTATGAAAACTTTGCAACATATCAAGAAAATCGTTTTTTTGGCGGCTTTGCTGTTGTGCGCTG